>JADGHA010000020.1 GCA_019689695.1 Micromonosporaceae bacterium
CCCGGTGACCGTGGTCAGCCGTTCTCCACGTGCAGCAGCATCCGCTTGAGCAGCGCGATGAGCGTGTCCTGCTCGGCGACGTTCAGCGGCTGGACCATCGAATCCTCGGCGGCGGAGCGCAACCGCATGGCCGACATCCAGCGTGCGTGCCCCAGTTCGGTCAGCTCGACGTCCACTCGGCGGCGGTCCTCGGCCGTACGCAGCCGGCGGACCAGACCCGCCCTCTCCAGGCCGTCCAGCCGGCCGGTCATGCCGGCCGGGGAGACCATCAGCTCGCTGGCGAGCTCGGACGGGGTGGCCCGCCACGGCTTGCCGCGCGAGGCGAGCCGGTGCAGCGTTTCGAACTCGTACTCCTGCAGCCCGACCTCGGCCAGCGCGGTGTCCTTCACCTGCCGCACGTGTTTGGCCAGCAGCTGGATCCGGGTGATGACCGCTTCCACCCGCTCGTCGAAGGGCGCCTTGTCCCGCCAGCGGGCGATGTGGCGGTCGACCGAGTCCTCCACGCTCCCAGTATGCTACGTCGGCTGATATTTCGTTGACAAATGATTAGCTAGCGAAATAGTGTCCCCGGACATGGACCTCCGCACCCGCCTACTCGCCGGCCGCACCGTGGCAGCGCTGGCGACCGCGATGATCCCCACGACGCTGACGCTTGCGGTGGTACGCACCGGTTCCGCGGCAGACCTCGGCCTGGTCCTCGCCTGCGAACTGCTGCCGATGCTGCTCCTGCTGCCCGCCGCCGGCGTCGTCGCCGACCGCTTCCCGCCCCAGCGGGTCGTCCTCGTCGCGGACCTGATCCGAGCCACCGCGCAGATCGGCATCGGCGTGGAGCTGGTCGGCGGCCGCGTCCGCGTCCCGGATCTCGCGGCCCTCGCGGCGATCACCGGCGCCGCGGTGGCGTTCGGGACGCCGGCCGTCCGGACGCTCGTGGCCGCGGTCGTCGCCGGGCCGCAACAGCTGCGGCTCAACGCGCGGCTGGGGGTGGCGCAGGGGATCGCCCAGATGGCAGCGCCAGCGGCCGCCGGCGGTCTGGTCCTCTCCGTGGGCGCAGGGTGGGCGTCCCTGCTCACCGGCGCGCTCTTCGTCGTCTCCGCGGTCACCTTGGGGCGGATGCGGCTCGACCGCGGCGATGGGCGGGACGCGCGCCAGGACGCATTCTGGCAGCAGCTACGCCAGGGCTGGGCTGAGACCCGCCGCCACCCCTGGTTCCTGGCCAACGTGACCGGTCACGGCGTGTGGCACCTGGCAGCCGGCTTCCTGCTCACGCTCGGGCCGGTGATCGCGGTGCGTCACCTCGGCGGCGAGTCGTCCTGGGTGGTCATCGCCCAGGTCGGGATGGCCGGCATGCTGGCCGGCGTCTACGCCGCCGGACGGTTGCCGATCCGCCGCCCGCTGGTGGGCGTCGCGATCGGCGCCGCCGGATACGCGCTGCCGCTGGCCGCCTTCGCCGCGCGGGCGCCGCTGGCACTCGTCACGATCGCCTACTTCGCGGCGATGTTCGGGCTCGGCGTGCTGAGCCCGCTGTGGGAGACCACGATGCAGCGCCGCATCCCGCAGGAGGCCCTGGGCCGGGTCGGTTCGTTCGACGCCCTCATCTCGTTCGCCGCCCGGCCGCTCGGATTCGCCGTGGCCGCTCCCCTCGCCGGCGTCATCGGCACGACCACCCTGCTGCTCGTCGCGGCCGTCCTGGTGGCCGCCGCCAACCTGGCCGTCCTGCTGCTCCCCGACGTCCGGGAGGTGCCAGAGGCCGAGCCGGCGTCGCGGGAACTCGCCACCCAGGCGGCGAGCTAGCCGACGCGGTACCGCAGGTAGACCCCGCCGTTGCCGAACCCGTGCCCGTCCTCGATTGCGAGGTCCTACACGTTGAAGCGGAACTCGACCACGTCGCCGTCCTGCATCACGTAGTCCTTGCCCTCGATGCGGATCTTGCCGGCCGCCTTGGCCGCCGCCATCGAGCCGGCGGCGACCAGATCGTCGTACGAGACGACCTCGGCCTTGATGAAGCCGCGCTGGAAGTCGGAGTGGATGACTCCGGCGGCCTCCGGCGCGGTGGCGCCGACCGGGATGGTCCAGGCGCGCGCCTCCTTCGGCCCGGCGGTCAGGAACGTCTGGAGGCCGAGCGTGCGGAAGCCGACCCGGATCAGCTGGTGCAGTCCGGGCTCCGGCTGGCCGATCGACTCCAGCAGCTCGCGCGCCTCCTCCTCGGGCAGCTCGATCAGCTCGGACTCCACCTTGGCGTCCATGAACACCGCCTCGGCCGGCGCCACCAGCGCCCGCATCTCGGCCAGGAAGTCCTGGTCGGCCAGCTCCTGCTCGTCGACGTTGAAGACGTAGAGGAACGGCTTGGTGGTCAGCAGGTGCAGCTCGCGCAGTTCGGCGAGGTCGATTCCGGCGGCGGCCGCGCCCGCGTACAGCGTGGTGCCCTCGTTGAGGACCTTGGCGGCGGCGGCCGCGGCGGCATGCGCACCGGCCCGGTCCTTGCGGGTCTTCGCCTCCTTCTCCAGCCGCGGCAGGGCCCGGTCCAGGGTCTGCAGGTCGGCGAGGATCAGCTCGGTGTTGATCGTCTCGATGTCGTCGGCCGGCGAGACCTTGCCGTCCACGTGCACCACGTTCGGGTCGGAGAAGGCCCGCACGACCTGACAGATCGCGCTGGCGTCGCGGATGTTGGCAAGGAACGCGTTGCCCCGCCCCTGCCCCTTGGATGCGCCGCGGACCAGTCCGGCGATGTCCACGAACGAGACCGGCGCGGGCACGATCTTCTGCGACTGGAACATCTCGGCGAGCTTCCCCAGGCGGGGATCGGGCAGGCCGACCACGCCGACGTTCGGCTCGATGGTGGCGAACGGGTAGTTGGCGGCGAGCACGTCGTTCTTGGTCAGCGCGTTGAACAGGGTGCTCTTGCCGACGTTGGGCAGCCCGACGATGCCGATGGTGAGGCTCACGTCGGGCAAGTCTACGCACGCCCGGCCGGCCGTCGTCGAAGCTTCGTCCGGCCCACCGCTTATCGAAGGGCGCGGACGAGAGCCCTGGCCAACACGCTGAAGCTGGCCGCGGCCACCGGGTCACCACCCAGCGCCTCGCTCACCAGCCGCGGGAGCCGCGCGTTGTCATGCGCACCGTTGCTACGTAAGACATCTATGGCTTCCATAGACACCTCAGCGGCGTGCTTGTCCTGTCGATGGCTTTCGAAGCCACGGGCGAGCACCTCCGTATCGACTCCCCGAAGCAGTCGGTACACATCGAGAGCATCCTTTGCCCGGAGCCGGTCCCGTCTGCCGGTGATCGCGCTCGCCATTCGCTCCTGGAGCTTAATGAGCTTCGCTACCAATAGAGCGCTCGGACCGGCCACGAAGATCTGGTGGCTCCTGCCGTCCTTCCCGTCGAGCGAGCTGACATCGCGCGGCACATGATCTATGAGCGCCGGCTCGAGGCCGCGGGCGATCCGAGCCACTCCCTTTCGGTGGCGGTCAAGCATCGCGGCCCGAGCAGCTTTGCTTGACCGCCCTCCCTGATGCGGCGCTACCAGCAAGTCGACGCAGACGTCGCCACGGCCGAGCCACGTGCCCGCTTGTGCTCCAGCTACGAAACCGGCGGCGTTCATCACGCCGTACAGCTCGGGCTCCTCCGCCACCCAGTCCACCCGCAGTGCGAGATCTGCATCGGTCGTCATCGGCGCCACCGCGAGGTCCCCGCGCCCAACATGCAGGTAGATCGCTTGGGCGCCAACGAGAATCACCGACTTTCGGTGCACCCCGAGGGCGTCGAGTGCGTCCAGAAGGACCTCGCGCGCCTGGACGTACTCCGGTCCCTCGCCGGCGATCATCTCCACGCTGGATCCTCCTCCGCCAGAAGCTCCACCAACTGGTCGGCCTCCTCCGGGCCTCGTCCGGGAAGAGTCATAAGGTCAGCAAGTGTCTGGCCAATGTCGACCACGGCGAGTTGTGGTTCACCAGTGGACTCCCGGCGGAGCAGTTCCGGATCGTAGGGCGTGGCTACGACAACATTGGCTGTCGCTGGCTCGGTCGGAACGAGCCCGAGCGCTCCCACGGCATCTCGAACGTTGGCCGTATAGAGGGCAAGCTGCACCAGTGGGGTTACCGGTACACGCCCGGGAGGCAAGTAACGTCGCAGGGCGACCGAACCCGTGCCGACAACGTCAGCCACACCCGAGGCAGCCAGGTCGACGACCTGCTGCACTCCTCGAGGAGCCAGGTACCAACCGACATCGTTGGCACGAGTGAACCGGTAGTCCTGAATCCACCGCTCAACCAGGTCCCGCTTCCGTACGCTCAGCACCCTGCCTGCCGAGTCTTGGTCCACGAGATCCTCGGGTGCCAACGCCTTGAGCACTTTGGACACGGTGCCGGGCGCGACATCGGCCCGATCCGCAAGAGCGCGGACACCGACGGGCTCAGTCACAGCCAGCAGAGCACGTATGGTTCGGCCCGCCCCAGAGCCGCTGAGGCGGCGCATGGCGGTGCCCCGGGCCGGCCGCGGATCACGTGCCGCGCCGCTCGTCCGTATGGCCATGGCTGGCGCATCTGAACGAACCCACACCCAGCCGGTCTGGTCAAGATAGTTGACGTTGTTCTGCTCGCAAGCGCGTCGGAGACCGGGCCCGGCATAAGGGACGATGAGCAGGGGCGCCAATCTGTGCCTTCGCGCGTACCGCAGAACCTGAGCGACGGTGGCATCGGCTCCTCCCGCTGAGCTGCCCTTGACATGGACGAGGAATCTAACGAGGCCGCCATCGGCCGCCCTCACCGTCAAATAGCCGTCCACGCCTGTGTCCCTGGAGCCCGCGGCGTCGACCGTCACCTGCCAGCTCGCAGGCACCAGGGCGGACAGCCGGTCAGCGGCATCGGTCATGACCCGAGCCGCGGCGTTTCGTTTCATTGCATGTTTCCCCCTTCGGGAAACAGAGTACTTTAGGAAACAGAACGCCGCTAGCAGTGATGACGCGAGATGCGCGAATCGCCCTCGGCGGAGCTGGCACCAATTCCGAAGGCGGCTGCCGGTAACACTCGCGTGCTTTGATGGGCGGGTGGCGAATCCAGCGATCGTGACGGTGGACGACGATCCGGCCGTATCCCGGGCCGTCGCCCGTGACGTGCGCCGCAAGTACGGGCAGGAGTACCGGGTGCTGCGGGCGGACTCCGGCGCCGAGGCGCTCGACGCGCTCCGCGAGATCAAACTGCGCGGCGAGCAGGTGGCGGTACTGCTCGCCGATTACCGGATGCCGCAGATGAACGGCATCCAGTTCCTCGAGCAGGCGATGGACCTGTTCCCGTTGGCCCGGCGGGTGCTGCTGACCGCGTACGCGGACACCGACGCCGCCATCGACGCGATCAACCTGGTCGACGTGGATCACTACCTGCTCAAACCCTGGCATCCGCCGGAGGAGAAGCTCTACCCGGTCCTGGACTCCCTGCTCGAGGCGTGGCACGCCACACCCGACCTGCCGCCGACCGAGACTCGCGTGGTCGGGCACCGGTGGTCCGCGGCCTCGTTCAAGATCCGTGACTTCCTGGCCCGCAACATGGTCCCGTACCGCTGGTACCTGACCGACGAGCCGGAAGGGCGCCGCCTGCTGGAGGCGGCGGGCGTGGACGAGTCGCAGGCGCCGCTGGTGGTGACCGCGGACGGCAAGTCGCTGGTGAAGCCCTCCGAGGCGGAGGTCGCCGCGCACGTCGGGCTGACCACCACGCCGGCCGCCGACTTCTACGACCTGGCCGTGGTGGGCGCCGGTCCGAGCGGGCTTGGCGCGGCGGTCTACGGCGCGTCCGAGGGCCTGCGGACGGTACTGGTGGAGCGGCGCGCCACCGGCGGGCAGGCCGGGCAGAGCAGCCGCATCGAAAACTACCTCGGCTTCCCGGACGGCGTCTCCGGCGCGCAGCTGACCGATCGGGCCCGCCGGCAGGCGCTCAAGTTCGGCGCCGAGATCCTCACCGCCCGCAACGTGTCCGGGCTCGAGCTGCGCGGGTCGGCCCGGGTGCTCACCTGCGAAGGTGGTACGCAGATCGCCGCGCACACGGTGATCCTGGCGACCGGCGTCTCGTACCGGATGCTCGACGTGCCGGGCCTGGCCGAGCTGACCGGCCGCGGAGTCTTCTACGGGTCCGCGGCGACCGAGGCGCCGTCGTGCTCCGGGCAGGAGGTCTACATCGTCGGCGGCGCCAACTCGGCCGGGCAGGCGGCAGTCTACTTCTCCCGCTTTGCCGAGCGGGTGCACCTGGTCGTCCGCGGGGAGAGCCTGGAACGGACCATGTCGTACTACCTGATCGAGCAGATCCGCTCGATCGGCACCATCCAGGTGCACACCTGCACCGAGGTCGTGGCGGGCCACGGCGACCAGCACCTGGAACGGCTGACCCTGCGGTTCAATCCGACCGGGCAGACCCGGGAGGTGCCAGCCTCCTGGCTGTTCATCTTCATCGGCGCCGAACCGCTCACCGGCTGGCTGGACGGCGTGGTCGAACGCGACCCGAACGGGTTCGTGGTCACCGGGCCGGACCTGGTGGTCGGCGGCCGCCGCCCGGCCGGCTGGCGGCTGGACCGGGACCCGTACCACCTGGAGACGAGCGCGCCCGGGGTCTTCGCTGCGGGCGATGTACGCGCCAACTCGGTCAAGCGGGTGGCGTCCGCGGTCGGCGAAGGCGCCATGGCCGTCACCCTCGTTCACCGGTACCTGGAGTCGCAATGACCGACGACGAGAGGCTTTCCCCGCAGCAACTGAAGCAGCTGTTCCTGTTCGAGGCGCTGAGCGACGAGCAGCTACGTTGGCTGGCCGAGCACGGCCGGGTGGAGACCCGGGCCGAGGGGACCGCCGTCTACCAGGAGGGCGAGCCGGCCACCTGCTTCTACGTCCTGGTCGAAGGCGCGGTGGCGTTGACTCGCCGGGTGCACGGCGAGGAGGTCGAGGTCTCCCGCACCGAGCAGAAGGGGGTCTACGGCGGTGCCATCCAGGCGTACCTCGGTGACGCCGTCGATCAGGTCTACCGGAACTCGCTGCGGGCCCTGACGCCGGTGAAGCTGTGGGTGCTGCCCGCGGACCAGTTCAGCACGCTTGTCCGCACCTGGTTCCCGATGGCGATGCACCTGCTCGAAGGGCTCTTCATGGGCATGCGCAACAGCCAGACCGTGGTCGGCGAGCGGGAGCGGCTGCTGGCGCTGGGTTCGCTCTCCGCCGGCCTCACCCACGAGCTGAACAACCCGGCATCCGCCGCGGTACGGGCGACCGCCACGCTGCGCGACCGGGTGGCGGGCATGCGGCACAAGCTCGCCATGATCGCTGACGGCCGGCTCGACGGCAGCCAGCTGCACCGGCTGGTGGAGCTGCAGGAGCAGGCGGTCAAGCGGGCAGCCAGCGCGCCCAAGCTGACCGCCCTGCAGGCCAGCGACGCCGAGGACGAGGTGGCCGATTGGCTGGAGGAGTGCGGCCTGACCGCCCCCTGGGACCTGGCGCCGACCCTGGTGGCGGGCAACGTCACTGTGGACTGGCTGCGCGAGGTCAAGCAGGTGATCGGGCCGGCCGACCTGGAGTCGGCGGTGCGCTGGCTGGCGTACACCATCGAGACCGAGCTGCTGATGAACGAGATCGACGACTCGGTGACCCGCATCTCCGGCCTGGTCGCGGCGGCCAAGCAGTACTCCCAGCTGGACCGCGCGCCGCACCAGGTGGTGGACGTGCACGACCTGCTCGACTCCACATTGGTCATGCTCGCCGCGAAGAGGCCGCCCGGCGTCCGGGTGGTCAAGGAGTACGACCGGTCGTTGCCGGCCATCCCCGCCTACCCGGCCGAGCTCAACCAGGTGTGGACGAACCTCATCGACAACGCGCTGGGTGCCATGGGTGAGCAGGGCACGCTGACCGTGCGCACCGGGCGCGACGGTGACCACATTGCAGTGTCCATTCACGACACCGGGCCCGGCATTCCGCCTGACGTCCGGCCGCGCATCTTCGAGCCGTTCTTCACCACCAAACCGGTCGGCGAGGGCACCGGGCTCGGCCTGGACATCTCGTACCGCATCGTGGTCAACAGGCACCACGGCGACATCAGGGTGGAGTCGCAGCCCGGCGACACCACCTTCCGGGTGCTACTCCCGCTGGTGGAGACGCCGTAGCGCGGCGCGCCGACGCCGCCGTGCCGTGGAGATGATGAGCAGCACCACCGGCAGCGCAAAGACCGCGGCCATGCCACCCACCATCATGGACGACCAGGCCTGCGGGGTATCCGAGCTCGCGCCCGCCGGCTCCTGCCGCGCCTGCAGCGGCTCGCCGCCGGCGGCGCCCGTGGGCGTCGGCGTGGCGGCCTGGGCGACCTCCTCCGGGGTCACCAGGTGGCCGACCGACTTGCCGGGCGGCACCGAGAAGCCCCAGTCCAGCAGCGCCGCACCCTGCTGCCAGCCGCGCAGCGGCCGGGCCTCGGCCCCGAGCAGGGTCACCACGAGCCGGCGGCCGTTGCGCTCGGCCGCGCCGACGTAGGTGTGCCGGGCCAGGTCGGTGTAGCCGGTCTTGCCGCCCAGCGCACCCTTGTACCGGGTCAGCAGGGTGTTCTCGTTCTGGATCTGGAACCCCTTGGCCCTGCCCGGCTGGGCCGGGATCTGCGCGGTCATCGTCTTGGTGTACTTGCGGAAGTCGGGTATCGCGAAGCACGCCCGGGCGATGAGCGCCAGGTCGTACGCGCTGGTGAACTGGCCGGGCCCGTCCAGTCCGGACGGCGTCACCGCGTGCGTCTCGAACGCGCCGAGGCGGCGTGCCTCGGCGTTCATCGCAGCGACCCCGCCCTTCTGCCCGGCCGGGCCGCCGCCGAGGCGGGCCAGCACGTTCGCCGCGTCGTTGCCGGACTGCAGCAGCAGCCCCAGCCACAGCGTGGACACCGGGTACTTGCCGCCGACCACCAGGCCCACCGCGGAACTGCCCGGCTCGAAGTTCATGTCGGCCCTGGTCACCGTGACCACCTGCTTGGGGTCGAGCTTGGGCATCATGGTCGCGGCGAGCAGCAGCTTCTGCACGCTGGCCGGCGTGCCGTACTCGTGCGGACCGCACGCGCCGAGCACCTCGCCGGTGTCCAGGTCCGCCACCAGCCAGGAGGTGGCGGACAGCTTGTTGCCGGGCACCGGTGGTGCACCGTCGGGGACGATCAGGCCCTTGGTCGCCAGCGCCTCCCCGCCCACGGTCGACTGCTCGTGCGCGGGCGGCTTGGGTCTGGCCGGGCGGTTCGCCCGCTCGATTTTGGCGACCGGGCATTTCACGTAGGCGGGCGCACCCGCGACAACGGGTCCGGCCGGCACCGCGACGATCCCGACCGCCAGCCCCACCCTCGTCAACCAGGTTGTGAGCCGCCGCACGTTCATCACGTGGAGGTTAATGCAGAAGATCCGCGGCCGTGCACCGGGTCGCGCCGGGTCACCCGGTCAGGAGAGGGCACAGTCACGTCCGAAAACCGCCAGCCACCCCCTTCGAGCAGGAGCAGTATCGGGTGCATGGAGCTGGACTTCGAACGGTGCTACCGGGCCGTGGACAGCCGCGACCAGCGCTTCGACGGCTGGTTCTACACCGGGGTGACGACGACCCGCATCTACTGCCGGCCGTCCTGCCCGGCGATTACGCCGAAACGGGAGAACATCCAGTTCTACCCGTCCGCGGCCGCGGCCCAGCGCGCCGGTTTCCGGGCCTGCAAGCGTTGCCGACCGGACGCCTCGCCCGGTTCCCCACACTGGGACGCCCGCGCCGACGTGGTCGCGCGGGCGATGCGGCTGATCGCGGACGGCGTCGTCGACCGCGAGGGCGTACCAGGGCTGGCCCGCCGGCTCGGCTACACCCAGCGGCACCTGCACCGGATGCTCACCGCCGAACTGGGCGCCGGCCCGCTCGCGCTGGCCCGCGCGCAGCGCGCGCAGACCGCGCGGATCCTGATCGAGACGACCGACCTCGGCCTGGCCGAGATCGCGTTCGCCGCGGGGTTCGGCAGCGTGCGCCAGTTCAACGACACGCTCCGCGAGGTGTATGCGGTCGCGCCGTCCGAGATGCGTGCGGCGGCCCGGCGCACGTCGGTGCCCGAGGCGGGCACCGTGCACCTCCGGCTGCCCTACCGGGCGCCGTTGCACGCTCCGGCACTGCTGGAGTTCTTCGCCGCCCGGGCTGTGCCGGGGCTGGAGGAGTGCGGGCGGGTCGCGCAGGACGGGGGCGTTGCGGACGCGGAGACGTACCGGCGGGCGCTGCGGCTGCCCTTCGGCGACGCGATCGTGGCCCTCACCCCGCGGCCCGGGTACGTCGCAGCGGCCCTGCGCCTGGCCGACCTACGCGATCTGGCGCCGGCGGTGGCCCGTTGCCGGCGGCTGTTCGACCTGGACGCCGACCCGGTCGCGGTGGACGCGGCGCTCGCCGCGGACGAGGCGCTCGCGCCGACGGTCGCCAAGGAACCGGGGGTACGCCTGCCGCGGGCCGTGGACGGCTTCGAGATGGCCGTCCGCGCCATCGTCGGCCAGCAGATCTCGGTCGCCGCCGCCCGCAAGGTCCTCGCCGCCCTCCTCCCTGCCGATACCCCCGCTCCTTCCGACATCCCTGCGGGTTCCGATGCCCCTGCGGGTTCCGACACCCCCATGCGTTCTGAGACCCCCGCGCCGGTCGTCTCAGCCGAGGAAGACTCCGGCGGGATCTCGTCGACCGACCGGGCCGCGGCCAGCCTGACTGCCGGGACCAGGTTGCGCCCGTTTCCGTCCCCGGAACAGGTGCTGGAGCTGCCGGACGCGGCGTTCGCCATGCCGGCCGCCCGGCGGGAGACGATCCGGGCGCTGGCCCGCGCGGTCGCCGCGGGCAAGCTGGAGCTGGACCCCGGCGCCGACCGTGCGGAGACCGAGCGGCGGCTGACCGAGCTGCCCGGTATCGGCCCGTGGACGGCGAGCTACATCGCGCTGCGCGGGCTCGGCGACCCGGACGTCTTCCTCGCCACCGACCTCGGCGTCCGCCGCGGCGCCGGGCTGCTCGGCCTACCCACCGACGCCCGTTCCCTCGCCGAGTACGCCAGACGGTGGGGGCCCTGGCGGTCCTACGCCACGATCCGACTCTGGAGGCAACTGTGAACACCACGACCATGACCACGCCGGCCGGCCCCCTGACCATTGTGGAATCCGAGGGATCGGTGCGCGCCGCGGGCTTCACCGCGGACGTCGCCGAGCTCTTGCCCGGCCCGCGGCCGGCGCCTACGGCACGCCGCGACCTCGGCCCGATCTCGCGGGCAGTGCGGTCGTACTTCGACGGTGACCTGACCGCCATCGACGAGGTGCCGGTCGAGCAGCACGCCCGCGGTGAGTTCATCCGCCACGCCTGGGCGGTGCTCCGCCAGGTCAAGCCGGGCGAACCGGTGACCTACACCGACTTCGCGCGGCTCGCGGGCCGCCCGGCGGCGGTCCGGGCGGCGGCGATGGCCTGCGCACGCAACGGGGTCGCGCTCTTCGTACCGTGCCACCGGGTGCTGCGGCTGGATGGCGGCCTCGGCGGTTACCGCTGGGGCGTCCCGGTCAAGCAGTGGCTGCTCGACCACGAAGCGCGGGCGGGTACGTAACCGCGTGCGGCTCCGGTCGGCGGCCGGCCACACTATGCCGGCCGGCCGCCGACCGGCGCGCGCCCCGGATGCCGCCCCCCCCCCCGCCCCGCGCCCGCCCCCCCCCCCCCGGGCCGCCGACCGGATGCCAGCCCCGCCGCCGGCACGTCGCCGGCCCGCCGGCAAATTTCGTGGCCTGGCCGATACGCAGCCCATAGGATTCGCGCATGGATACGGAGCGTGACCGACCGGCGGGCGCTCCCAACCGGCCGTCGCTGGACGGCCTGGAGGAGAAGTGGGCTCGCCGCTGGCAGGAGGAGGGGACGTATGCGTTCGACCGCTCGAAGGAGCGGGCGGACGTATTCGCCATCGACACTCCCCCGCCGACCGTATCCGGCTCGCTCCACATTGGGCACGTCTTCTCGTACACCCACACCGACCTGGTGGCGCGGTTCCAGCGCATGCGCGGCAAGACCGTCTTCTACCCGATCGGGTGGGACGACAACGGCCTGCCGACCGAGCGGCGGGTGCAGAACGTGTACGGCGTGCGGTGCGACCCGAACCTGCCGTACGACCCGGACTTCGCGGTGCCCGCCACCCCGCACGACCCGCCCATCGCCATCTCCCGGCGCAACTTCCTCGAACTGTGCGAGCGGCTGACCGAGCAGGACGAGAAGGCGTTCGAGGCGGTTTGGCGGCGGCTGGGCCTCAGCGTCGACTGGTCGACCACGTACACCACGATCGGCCGGAACGCGCGCGCCGCCTCCCAGCTGGCGTTCCTGCGCAACCTGGCCCGTGGTGAGGCGTACGCTGCCGAGGCGCCGGCATTGTGGGACGTCACGTTCGGCACCGCGGTGGCGCAGGCCGAGCTGGAGGACCGCGAGCGGCCGGGTGCGTACTACCGGTTGCGCTTCCGCGGGCCCGATGGCGATTCCCTTGTGGACACCACTCGTCCCGAGCTGCTTCCGGCCTGCGTGGCCCTGGTCTGCCACCCGTCCGACGAGCGCTACGCGAGGCTGGTCGGCACGACCGTCCGCATCCCGGTCTTCGGCGTCGACGTCCAGGTGTACGCACACCCGCTGGCCCAGCCCGACAAGGGCACCGGCCTCGCCATGGTCTGCACCTGGGGCGACCTGACGGATGTCACCTGGTGGCGGGAGCTGCGGCTACCCACCAGGGCAGTGGTCGGCCGGGACGGCCGGCTGGCGGCCGAGCCACCGTCCGGAGTGGACCGGGCGGCCTACGCGCCGCTGGCCGGGCTGCCGGTCGCCGCCGCGCGAGAGGCCATCACCGGGATACTCGCCGACTCGGGCGACCTGGTCGGCGAGCCGCGCCCGATCACGCACCCGGTCAAGTACTACGAGCGGGGCGAGCTGCCGCTGGAGATCGTGGCGAGCCGCCAGTGGTACATCCGCAACGGTGGGCGGGACGCCGCGCTGCGGGACGAGCTGCTGCGGCGTGGCGCGCAGCTGCGCTGGGTGCCCGAACACATGCGGCACCGTTACGAGCACTGGGTGAACGGGCTGACCGGCGACTGGCTGATCAGCCGGCAGCGCTATCTCGGCGTGCCGATCCCGGTGTGGTACCGGCTCGACGACGATGGCGAGCCGGACTACAGCGAGCCTCTCACGCCGCCGCACTGGCGGCTACCCGTCGATCCGTCCGCCGAGGCGCCGGAGGGCTACACCGAGGATGACCGCGGCAAGCCGGGCGGCTTCATCGGTGACCCGGACGTGATGGACACGTGGGCGACCTCCTCGCTCACTCCGCAGATCGCCGGCGGCTGGGAGCGGGACGAGGACCTGTTCCGCCGGGTCTTCCCGATGGACATGCGCGCGCAGGGCCAGGAGATCATCCGTACCTGGCTGTTCTCCTCTGTGGTGCGTAGCCACCTGGAACATGGCGCGCTGCCGTGGCGGGACGCGGTCATCTCCGGCTGGATCCTGGATCCGGACCGCAAGAAGATGTCCAAGTCCAAAGGGGCGGTGGTCACACCGATGGGCCTGCTGGAACGGCACGGCTCGGACGCGGTGCGGTACTGGGCCGCCTGCGGCCGCCCCGGCACGGACCTCGCCTTCGACGAGGGCCAGATGAAGGTGGGGCGCCGGCTGGCCACGAAGATCCTCAACGCCTCGCGGTTCGTGCTCGGGCTCGGTCTTCCCCGGCCCGCCGGACGCACGCCTGGCAACGCCGCCGGCTCGCTGCGCTCGCCGGTGGCCTGCCCGCTGGACAAGGCGATGCTCGCTCGCCTGTCCACTGTGGTCGACGAGGCGACGGCCGCGTTCGAGCAGTACGACCACACCGGCCCGCTGGTCGCCACGGAGGCGTTCTTCTGGACCTTCTGCGACGACTACATCGAGCTGGTGAAGGACCGGGCGTACGGGTCCGGGGACGCCGCCGAGTCGGCGCGGGTCGCGCTGGTCACCGCGCTCTCGGTCCAGCTGCGGCTGTTCGCGCCGTTCCTGCCGTACGTGACGGAGGAGGTGTGGTCCTGGCAGGTGGGCCCGGAGGGCCGGCAGGCGCGCTGGCGGTACGGGTCGGTGCACCGCGCCCCGTGGCCGACCCGGCACGAGTTGACCCAGATCGCGCCGGACGGTGACGGCCGGGTCCTGGACGTGGTGGGCCAGGCGCTGCGGCAGGTGCGGCGGGCCAAGTCGGAACGCAGCCTCTCCATGCGTACCGAGGTGCCGATCGCCGAGGTCCTGGGCCCGGCGGCCGAGCTCGACCTGCTGTCGCAGGCGGCGGACGACCTGCGGGCTGCGGGCCGGATCGGCAGGCTGGACCTGTTGCCGGGCCGGACCGACGAACTCGTCGTCGCCTGCGCCTTCTGAGCGGTCCGCCGTCCCCGTCGATCCCACCGTCCCCGTCGATCTAGGAGTTGTGGCGGGTATAAGCCGGGCGAAACGGGCCCACAACTCCTAGATCGACGGGATCTTCGGCCGGTCAGAAGTCGCCGCCGAAGTCCCCGCCGAAGTCCCCACCGAAGTCACCGGCGAAGCCGCCGCCGAAGTCGCCCGCCTCCGCGTAGTCACCGCCGAAGTCGCCGACGTCCCCGCCCTGGTCCACGTCGGCGTAGTCGGCGCCGTCCGCGAAGCCCTCCTGGTAGCCGGCCTCGAACCCGTACCCTGGGTCGCCCCAGGCCGGCGAGAAGAGCGCATCGAAGATCAGCATCGTGCCCACCGCGCCGGCCCCGGCCACCAGCGCGGTCTTCCACCACGGCTCCGAGTACCACCCGGCGGGCACCGGACGGCCCTGCACCCGCCCACCCGGGTAGTAGTACGGCGTGTCGTTGCCCGGGTCGGGCGAGGCCCGGTAGGTGTGCCCCTGGACCTCCACCTCGCGGGGCTTGGTGATCTGGCCGGTGGCCCGGGCGGCGGCCAGCGGCGGCAGTGCCGGGCCGGGGTCGATGCCGAGCGCGATGCGGGCGGCCCGGATGTAGGCGAGCCCTTCCAGGGCGGTCTCCCGGGCCAGCTGGTACTGCGTGACCGTGGTCGCCCGCTCCAGCTGGCCGCCGGCCGCGTTGTACCGCTCGCCCGCGTCGGCCAGCGCCTGCTTCACGGCCGGCTCGTCGCCGTGCAGGTTCATCAGCTGCCCGCCGAGCCGCTCGTACCAGCGCCGCGCGTCCTCGCGCGCGTCGGCCAACTCCTGCTGCCGGCGCTTCCTGCTGCCGAACTGCCACCACATGCCAGCTCCAATCGCCATGACAACCAGGACGCCTGCGAGCACCCACTGCATGGGTACGACGGTACTTGTCGCCCGCCACCGGACCGTCGAACGCCGCCCGCGGATCCCGCACCAGCACCACCAAATATAGTAGGAATTGTCGCTTTTGTTCGCTGGCCAGGCCAGAGGACCCGGGACGGGTGGAGGGCGGGCGTGTCGGGCGGGAAACGTCGTACTGCTTTGGCATGCTCCCGGCGTGGACTTCTCGACCTTGGCCGTGGTGGTGACCTGCCTGGCCGCCGGCGCCGCGCTGGGCTGGCTGGCCGCCCGCGCCCGGGCCGCCGGCGACCTGGCCCGGCTGGAGGCGACGCTGCGCGCCACCCGCGACGGCGAGGCCCGGCTGGAGCAGTCCATGCGCGCCCTGTCGTACGAGGCGACCGCGCAGTCGCAGGAGGCGGTGGCGCGCGCCGTCGCGCCGCTGCACGACACCCTCCGGCGGTACGAGCAGCGGGTGGCGCAGCTGGAGCGGGACCGCCTGGACGCCTACGCCGAGCTGCGCGAGCAGGTGCGATCGATGGCCGACGTCTCCGGCGAGCTGCGCACCGAGACCAAGCAGCTGGTCGCCGCGCTGCGCACGCCCCAGGTGCGCGGCCGCTGGGGCGAGCACCAGCTGCGCCGGATCGTGGAGGCGGCCGGCCTGCTGGAGCACTGCGACTTCGACGTCCAGGTGGCCGGGGCCAACGACCTGCAGGCGGTCCGGCCCGACCTGGTGGTACGCCTGCATGGCGGCCGGTCGGTCGTGGTGGACGCCAAGGCGCCGCTCGACGCCTACCTGTCCGCGATGGAGGCGCGGGACGAGCGGAGCCGGGACGCCCACCTGGACGCGCACGCCCGGCACCTGCGCGGGCACGTGGACGCGCTCGCCGCCAAGTCGTACTGGGCGGCGTTCGAGCCGGCGCCGGAGTTCGTGGTGCTGTTCGTGCCGGCCGACCCGTTCCTGGACGCCGCGCTGCAGCGGGACGCGACCCTTTTGGAGTACGCCTTCTCCCGCAACGTGGTGCTCGCCACCCCGGCCACGCTGGTGGCCATGCTGCGCACCATCGCGTACGCGTGGCGCCAGGAGGCGTTGACCCGCAACGCGTACGCGGTACACACGCTGGCCCGGGAGCTCTACTCCAGACTATCCACAATGGGCGAGCATGTGGCCAGGCTGGGCAGCGCGCTGGGCGGCGCGGTCACCGCGTACAACAAGGCGGTCGGGTCGCTGGAGGCGCGGGTGCTGGTCAGCGCCCGCAAGCTCGCCGAGATGGGCGTCTCCCCGGAGCGGCTGCCGGTGCCGGAACAGCTGGAGATCACGCCGCGCCAGCTCGCCGCCCCGGAGTTCACTGAGGCCTAGCGCGCAGCCGCCGCCCGAGGCGGAACAGGTCCACTGCCGGGCGCAGCAGGAAGCCAAGGCCGATCAGGAACAGCGGGAAGAACACGAACGCCCCCCAGCGGCGTGGCGGGTCGTCGGCGCGGACGATTTTGGTGCCGTTCCTGCGGGTTCCGGTCAGCTCGCGCACCTGCACATCGTGGCCGATGTCCGCCGAGGTGAGCACGGACTGTCCGGTGGAGACGGTGCTGCGCTCGCCCCCGCTCCAGGTCACCTCGGCTGTGCAGTCGTACCAGTAGCCGAAGCCGCTGCCGCTCACCGGTCCGTGCCGCTGGCAGGAGGTTGCCCGGGCCACCCCGGTCCGGCTGACGTCGCCGAAGGCGGCGGTCGCCTGCGTGGCGCTCGCCACGGTCAACGACGCCAGCACCACCGCGACCGCGACCAGCACGAGCAGGACGTCCACGGCGGCCCGCCGGGCCGGCGGCACCGGCGGGCGGGCCGGCAGCGAGATCTCCGGGCTGGGCTCGCCCGACCGTACCGGCGTCGGGCGCGCCGTCTCCGCGCCGGCCGGGGTGATGGGTATCGCGTCCGGGTCGGCGCCGTAGATCATCGGTAGCGACTTCCAGGTCGCCAGCGTCCGCAACCGTCCGGCCGCGTCCCACGACTCCTTGCGGTCGGACCGGTCCAGGGCGGCGGCCAGCGCCAGCAGGTCCTCCGGTGACCGCATCACGCGGGTGTCCAGGTCGGCGAGGTCCACCACGACCGGCATGAGGTCCTCCTCGTCACGGCGGACCTCCAGCACCGGCCAGCGGTTCGACCTGTTCCCGCCGGCCAGCTTCACCCGGCACAGCGCGGTGGCGAGATCCACCTCCTGCCGGTCGTAGCTGTCCTCGACCACCAGCCGGGTGCCCGCGAGGGCGAGCCGGCTGGTGGCCCGCCGCCTGAGGTTGCGGCGGACGAGCCAGGGGACCAGGCAGATCAGCCCGGCGAGCAGCACGCTTCCCGGAAGGGCGAGCAGCCACTCGACCAGGCTCATCCCGTTGCCCCCCAGCTCGGCCGCCAGCCAGCTGACCAGCCCGATCAGGAGTGCCACCCCCAGGACGGCCGTGGCCGCCCCGAAGAACGTGGCTTGACGCAGCATGTCGGCTCGCCGCTGCGGCCCGAGGAAGTCCGACAGCGGGGTCAGGCTGGGAGATGACATCGCGGCTCAGTCCTGGATGGGTTTACTGCCCTCGGTGGCCGCATTGTTCGCGATAGTGACGCGGGGGTACTGCTTGAGCGGTTCTGTCCCGTGCCAACCGGGCACGGTTTCACGCGGGTTGAGCGCCGGCACCTTGAGCCCCGGCACCTTGCCCAGCGCCTTGTCCATCCGCATCTTCATCGCCTCGTCCAGCTCGCCGGCCTTGGTGAAGATCGGCTTCAGCTTGCTGCACAGCTCGGCCAGGCGGCTGATCACCCGGACCAGCTTGCGCAGCCAGTTCGCGATCCGCGTCGACCACTTCGCCACCAGCGCGATGATCTCCGGCACCACCTTGGGGATGAGCACGACGGTCAGCGCCTGCAACGCCTTCGAGATGATGTTGCCGATCGCCTCCGAGATGAGGTCGCGCACGGTCGCCCGCACGGTCGCCACCACGACGCCGCCCATCGTCACCGCACCGCTCACGCCGGCCGCCGCCACCCCGCACGCCTGGAGCATCTCGGCCTCGGCGTTCGCCACGCCGCGGTAGGCGGTCACCGCGGGCGAATGCCACCCGGCGGTGTCCGCACTGACGATCCGCTTCAGCTCCTCGCCCGCGTCCTTCAGTGCCTTTGAGACGTTGCTCCACGTGGCCGAGTACGAGCTGATCACATCTGGGTTACCGGCGAGCTTGTCCAGCGCCTCCCGGAATGGCCGGCAGTGCTCCAGCACCCAGCCGACGCCGGCCGAGATCGCCGCCGCGAGCGGGTCGGCGATCGCGCCGAGCAGGCCGAGAGCCCCGACCGCGCTGTTCGCGATGCCCTCGGCCCAGTCGCCGTTGGAGATGCCGTCATAGGCCGACATCGCGTTGTCGAGGATGCCTGTTCCGCTGTACCAGGTCGTGCTGCTGGTCACCGGCGCGACAAGCGGATTACCTCCCACTGGTCACCGCCCTCCCGCCGAGGGGGGGGGGGGGGGCGCCGGCGACGGCGGCGACGACCCCTTTTTTGGGCGCGTGGGCCGCCCCG
>JADGHA010000445.1 GCA_019689695.1 Micromonosporaceae bacterium
AGCTGGGTCGGGTGCGTGGGGGGCATCGTCGGCGCTCCTGTCTTCCACGCGCGTCCGGGGAGAACCGGTAGATTTCGGACGATCTCTTTCGGGGAGCTTTCCGGTGCTGGTTCCGCGGGCTGCGGGGATGCGGCCGGCCGGTCGGAGCCGGCCCGGCCCGATCCGACCGTCTGCACTCCGAACCGGTCGGACCGGTCGAGCCGAACTCGGCCGACCCGCGCCGGCCCGACCCGGACCGGAGCGGACCGGGACCGGACCGGACAAATCCGCCCGACCGGCGGCCCGGCCAGGGACGCCAGCCGGGCTCCCGGACCCTCCGTAGGCAGCAAGAAAAGGCTCGTCAGAACCCGGGCGTGCGTCAACGAATATCGGTCCGAAGCTATCGACTAATCGGCACGGACAATCACGCCAGTTCGCTCCCGGGTGATCCGACAAATTCATCCCCAGGTTTGTCGGCCGTTCACCCGGGAGTAAGTCGGGGTGGTTTCCATCTGGTCTCTGCGGGCGGGCGCCGATGGCTGTCGGAGCCAGAGCGGTGTCCGGATCGGAGCGACAGGAGGAGTGCCCTCATGACAGTCACCGCGGGTGCAACGTCGATCACGGCGTCGGGCACGGACGTCGGCCACCTGGTGGCCGCGCTGTTCGACCCGACGAGCCGGCCTGACCCATACCCGCTCTACGCCCGGCTGCGCGCGGCGGGCCCCCTGCACGACACGCCGTTCGGCCTGCGGGTGGCCCCCCGCCACGCCGACTGCGCCGCCATCCTGGGCAACGCCGACTGGGGGCACGACCAGGAGGCCCACCAGATGCATCCGACGCTGCCGGCCGAGGAGTTCCCGGCGACGTTCCTCTGGATGGAGCCGCCGGACCACACCCGCCTGCGCGGCCTGGTGAGCAAGGCGTTCACCCCGCGCCGCGTGGCGGCGCTGCGGCCGCGCATCACCGCGCTGGTCGACGAGCTGCTGGACAACGCGCTGGCCGCGGGCGAGTTCGACCTGATCCAGACGCTGGCCTACCCGCTGCCGCTGACCATCATCTGCGAGATCCTCGGCGTCCCGGCCGCCGACCATCCGATCATCCAGGTCTGGTCGCAGGCGCTGGCCCGCGCGTTCGACCCGGACGTGCTCATGCCGCCGGAGGCGCTGCAGCAGCGCAACAACGCGATTCCCGAGTTCCTGGACTACTTCCGCGGACTCGTCGCGCGCAGCCGCCGCGAAGGCGGCGACAGCCTGCTGCACGACCTGGCAGCCGTGGAGGAGCAGGGCGACCGGCTCACCGAGGACGAGCTGCTGGGCACCTGCGTCACGCTGCTGATCGCCGGGCACGAGACGACGGTCAACCTGGTCGGCAACGGGATGCTGGCGCTGCTGCGCAACCCCGACCAGCTCGCAGAGCTGCGGGCCGAGCCCGACCTCGCCCGTCCTGCCGTCGACGAGCTGCTGCGGTACGACTCGCCGATCCACCTCAACACCAGGGCGGCCAAGCGGGAGCTGTCGGTCGGCGGGCGCACGTTCGCGCCGGGCGAGGGCGTGGTCGCCCTGATCGCCTGCGCCAACCGGGACCCGGACGCGTTCCCCGACCCCGACCGCCTTGACCTGCGACGTTACCTGCCGGGCAAGGGCACGGCGCGGCACCTGTCGTTCAGCCTCGGCCACCACTACTGCCTCGGCGCGCCGCTGGCGCTGCTGGAGATGGAGGTGCTCCTGACCGGTTTTGTCCGCCGGGTGCATTCGGCCGAGCTTCTCACCGAAACCCCGCCCTACAAGCCGAACCTGCTGATCCGCGGCCTGGCGGAGCTGCCGGTCCGGTTCCGCGCACAGCCGCGGCGGGCGTGAACGCGCCGTCACGCGCCGGGAACCAGCCCCGGGCCTTTCTTCTTCCAGGCTCCTTTGGCCTGCTCCAGACTGTCCACTGTCGACGACCTGTGCCATCCGGTCAACCGCTTTCCGGATGGCGTGGCTGATGCCACAGCAGTCGATTTACATCACCTATTCCGCGGTTCTGAACGCCAAATTCACCGCCCGTTACTCGGGGTAGGTAGCGTGTCCGCGCGGGAGGTGCCATGGAGAGCAAGCTGGAGCTGCGATACCTCGTCTCCTTCCTGGCGATCGCCGAGGAACTTCATTTCGGTCGCGCCGCCGCCAGGCTGCATCTGGCCCAGCCGTCCCTCAGCCAGCAGCTACAGCGGCTTGAGCGGGAGGTCGGCGTCGAGCTGGTCAGCCGCACGTCCCACGAGGTCAAGCTCACCCCGGCGGGCCGGGCCTTCGAGGTCGAGGCCCGCCGGGTGCTGGACCAGAGCCGGCGTGCCGTGCGCGCAGCCCGGGAGGCCGCGTCCGGCCGCGCCGGCACCATCTCGATCGGCTTCAACTTCCCGGCCGGCCAGCGGGTGCTGCAGCCGACGCTGGTGAAGCTCAACGCCGACTACCCGAACATCTCCACCAACCTGTGGGAGGCCCGCAGCGGGCCCCAGCTCATGGCCCTGTCCGAGGGCAGGCTCGACGTGGCGCTGGTGTTCGCCGGCCCGCTGGCGGCCCAGCTGCGCTCCCAGCGGGTGCTCACGGTCCCGCTGGTGGCGGTGGTGGGCCGCGGGCACCCGTGGGCCGAGCGCCGCCAGGTGCCGTTCCGGGAGCTGGCGCAGCAGTGCTGCGTGCTGTTCGGCCGCGAGCAGAGCCCGGCCATGCACGACGCCATCGTCGGCGCCGCCGAGCGGTGCGGCATCCGGCTGAACATCGCCGACGAGGTCGACGATCCGGGCGCCACCGGCATCGTCGTGGCGACCAGGCAGGTCGTCGGGTTCGCCTCCGCGGCGCGTGCCACGCACCTGCCGCCACGGGGACCGGTGGCGGTCCGCCTGGTCGACCCGGTGCCGACCGTCGGCATGTACGCCGTGTGGCGTCCGGATCCCCAACCGGTCGTCGGCGCCTTCCTGAGCAGCCTGGATGCCGCGGGCCCGTTCGGCGACCCCATCCCGGCGCAGGGGCAGGCGCCCGGGCCCCGCCCGAGCCAGGCCGTCGCCCGCTGACCGGCCGTCGCCGCCGCGGGCGCCTCCGCTGCCGCCGGCGGAGACTGGTCCGGGATGGTTCGACCTGCCTCGACGGGATGTCGGAAAACCTGCCGCCAGGTGCCTGTCGGCGGCGCCGTCGGCGATTGTCCACGCCAATCACTCGTTCGGAAGATCTGTATTGCCCCGGCCGCCTGCCGGACGGCAGCATCGCTGAGGCGGAGCCCACCGGCCCCGAAAATGCCGCCAAACAACGGCGTGGAACAGCGAAAGAACGGGAAATCCCATGCAGCTGACCGTCCTCGGCTGTCGGTCGGGAATGCCGTCCGACGGCCAGTGCAGCTCCAGCTACCTGGTC
>JADGHA010000446.1 GCA_019689695.1 Micromonosporaceae bacterium
CCAGGGCTGTGCCCTGGCCGGGGTTGGTGGGGCCCTGGCCGGCTGGTCCGCCGCCGCGGTTGTTCGGCGGGTTCTCCGTGGGGCGTTCCGGCCCGCCGCCGCGCTCCTCCTCGTCCAGCGCGCCAAGCTCGCCCTCGAGCAGGGCGCGCACCTCCGACTCACGGAACCGGCGGTGGCCGCCGGGGGTACGAATGCTGCCGATCCGTCCGGCCGCGGCCCATCTGGTCACTGTCTTCGGGTCGACGCGGAACAACGCCGCCACCTCGCCCGGTGTGAGCAGACGATCTCCCGTGTCCACGACCCCCTCCTTGCGTCGACGAAGTCTCTGCCCCGGCCCCCGTTCGGTGGCCAGAGTCTTCGCGGGACGTACGCCCATTAGAGCAACGTCAGCGTGTGGTGTCCCGGAAACAGGGAAATCGCACCGCTTGGGAAGTTAGCCGGTAGACTACACGAGCCCTACTCGCATCCGAGTGATCTTGTACTCGTGACATTCGATCAAGTGCCGCACCAGCGTCAGCGGGCGGCGAGCCCCGGGTAGTGAGTGATGTACCCATCGGGGTCGAACTGCAGCTCGGCCGTGAAGTCACCCGAGCTGAACCGTACCTGGCCGGCGCCCAGCGCGGTGTAGACCTGCTCGGCCGCGACCACTTCCAGGCTGGGCACGAGAACCCAGGCGACACAGAGCCTGTGGCTGGTCCCCGGCACCGCGTCGCGCAGGCCGAGCCGCCGCACGGGCAGGGTGTTGAACAGGGGCGCGGCACCGAGGTCCACGTCGATGGCGTCACCGAGCCGCTCCGGCTGCTCGGTGCCGGGCAGCGTCCGGCCGGCGTGCCCGGCGGCCCGCATGGCGGAGTCGAAGTCACCCTGCTCTGCGGCGGTCACCCGCCACCGCCCGGCGGCCCGCTCCAGCCGGACGTTGCGCAGCCAGCCGCTGCCCTCGGTCACCACTTCCATGTGCGCGACCGCCCAGCTCTCGTCGGTGAACACCTCGTACCGGCAGGTGTGTGGCACCGGGTCGGCGGCGAGCGCCACACCGCGCGCATGCATCCCGCGCCCGTCGCTGACCAGGGCGTGGTCGGCGCCCGCCGTGTCGAGGCGCCGCCAGAACAGGGACTTGGGCAGCGTAGCCATGCATCGGACGCTACCGGGAACCGCCGGCAGATTCCCGGTGGACGTGCGGACGGCGTGACTGGCTGGTGCGGCCTGGGCTAAGGCCCGGCGCGGCGGGGCCGGCCCGCGCGGCGGGGCCGACATGCCCGGCCCGCGCAGTGTGGCCGGCGTGTCCGGCCGCGGTGGCGCGGGCGCGATCCGGGCGCCCGTTCGAGCGGTCCTGGCGCGGACGTGCCCTCCCGCCATTGCCGGAATCCCCTCCGGACAGCGCCTTCCGCCCAGGCTGTCCGATCCACTGTGGAGTCTGGAGCGGGATCCCGCTGGGTGTACGGGCTCCGACCAGCTCGGTCAGGGCGGCGTCGCCAGCCCGCACCCAGGTCTGCTCCGGCGTCACACCCGCCCTGTGCAGCATCGCCAGCGTCGACTTGCGCTGCTTGGGCAGGACCAGCGTGGCCACCATGCCGGATTCGCCAGCCCGCGCGGTCCGGCCGGCCCGATGCAGGTACTCCTTCGGATCCCTGGGCGGATCCATGTGCAGCACCAGCGACACGCCCTCGATGTGGATGCCACGGGCGGCCACGTCGGTGGCGACCAGCACATCCATCCGGCCCTCGCGGAACTCGGCCAGGGTTCGGGTGCGTACCCGCTGGTGTTTGCCGCCGTGCAGCGCACCGGCGCGGATCCCGACCTCGGCGAGCTGGCCCGCCAGCCGGTCGACGGCGAGCTGGGTGCGCACGAAGACGATGGTGCGGCCGGGCCGGGCGGCGATGGCTGCGGCGACGGCGAACTTGTCGGCCGGCGGGATCAGCAGGAGATGGTGATCCATAGTGGACACTGCGGCCACCGGCGGTGCGGTGGCATGGGTGGCCGGGGCGGTCATGAACCGGCGCACCAGCTCGTCCACATCATTGTCCAAAGTGGCCGAAAACAGCAGCCGCTGGGCGCCGGCCGGGGTTTGCGCCAGCAGTCCGGTCACCTCGGGCAGGAAGCCCAGGTCGGCCATCTGGTCCGCCTCGTCGAGCACGGTGATCTCGACCTCGGCCAGCGAGCAGGCGCCCCGCTGGATCAGGTCGGCGAGCCGGCCCGGGGTGGCCACCAGGACATCCACGCCGCGGCGCAGTGCCTCGACCTGCCGGTGGTACGGGACTCCGCCGACGGCGGTCCGCAGGAACACACCGACCGCCTTGCCCAGCGGGATCAGGGCGTCGGCGACCTGCATGGCCAGCTCGCGCGTGGGCACCAGGACCAGTCCGCGCGGGTGGCCCGGCCTCGCCCGCCGGCGGGCACGCGTGGAACTGGCGGAGCCGCCGCTCGTGCCGCCGCGGCTGGCGTACCCACTGGCGAGGCGGGCGAGCATCGGCAGGCCGAAGGCGAGCGTCTTGCCCGAGCCGGTCTGGCCGCGGCCGAGCACGTCCCGGCCGGCCAACGCGTCCGGCAGGGTGGCCGACTGGATCTCGAACGGTTCGGTGATGCCCTGCCGGGCCAGAGCGCGGACGAGCAGGCCGGGCAGCCCGAGCGACGCGAAGGATGCTCCCGCGCCATCCGCTGGGCCGGAAACCGGATCTAGTACGGACGGGAACGTGCTGGGGTCAGCGTTGATGGTCAACTGGTCCTCTCGGGTAGCGCGCCGGCGGCTCGCCGGTGCGGGCAGGGCGCGTCTTCGCGATCGGCCAGGATTTCGCTGCCAGCTGCCCGCTAGAACGCCCGCGGCGTGCCGTTGCACGCCCTGCGGTGGGAGAGGCGCCGTACCGGCGCCGGGTGGGACAAGCCCGGTCCAGTGTACGCGTCAGCTGATAGCGATGACCGTGACGACCACCACCGCGGCAAGCATGATCAACATGATCACGACGACCCGGAGCGTGTTGCCCGTCCCGTCGGTGTCGGGCCGACCCTGGGCGAGGATGCGGCCGGTCAGCGAGTCGGTGTTCTCAGTCGCCTCGAAGAGGGTGGCATACCGCGCGGACCCCGGGCCGTACGTCGTGCCGGGCGAGGGCTGGCTGCGCGCCCATTGGCTGTACTGCGGGGAGGCCCCAGTGGAGGCCTGGTGCCACGCCTGCCCGGGTGGGGGCTGCGACGCGACCGCAGAGGGCTGAGACGCCACCGGCGAGGCGAGCCCGCCGGGTGCGGCCAGCGTTCGCGGTGTCGCGGCGGGTGGGATCAGCCCGGCGGGAGGTGAGGACACGGGTGCGGTTCGGCCGGTGATCGCCGGCGGTGGCGGCGGGAACGGCGGGGAC
>JADGHA010000447.1 GCA_019689695.1 Micromonosporaceae bacterium
ACGCGGCCAGCTTCGCCGACGCCGCTCGCGCCGTCGTGGCCGCGCCGGCCTTCGCGAGTACCGTCGTCGCCGGGTCAGCCGGGGCGGCGGACACCACGGTGGCGCTGGCGGACGGCCCGGTCGCGGGCCCCGTCGGCACGCGCACCGTCGGCACGCGGCCGGCGATTCCTCCACCGAGGACGGTGACGGATGCGCCCGTGGTGGCGCCACCCTCGCGCCACGCCCCGAGCAAGCGCGCGGTGGTGGCTGCCGTCGTGCTGGTGCTGCTGGTCGTCGCCGGCGTCACCACCTTGCTGATGCTGTCGAACCGCGACAGCAACCAGCCACCGGGCACCGTCACCACCAGATCTGGGCCGCCCAGCCGGATCCAGACCAGCGAGACCGCACAGCCGGGTGGCGGAGTCCCGGCGACCCGGCACAGCTCCGCCCCGACCGGCAGCGCGCCGGCGTCGGCCGGAGCAGCCACCGCATCCGCCACCACTCCGGCCGAGTCGACCCCACCGCAGTCGCCGCCGGAGACGACGCCGGAGGCGGAGCCGACCACGAGCCGCGCCGCGGCCACCGAGAGCCCGGCCGGGGACGGGCAGGGTGGCACGCCCACGTCCCCGGCCGCCGGCCCGTGACACCGCTCAGAAGGCGATCTGGATCTTGCGGCCGACGCCGGCCCGGAACTGGGCCAGGGCCTCGGCGTACTTCTCCAGCGGGAACCGGTCGCTGATGAACACCTCCGGCCGCAGCAGGCCGCCGACGAACAGTTCGCCGGCGCGCTCGAAGCTGTGCAGCACGGCCATCGAGCCGGTGATGGTGATCTCCTGGTTATAGATCTTGTACGGTTCGATGGTCGCCCGGGCGTCGTAGTTGGCCACCCCGAACTGCAGGAAGGTGCCGCCCTTGCCGACCCGGGTCAGGCCGTCGGCGATCGCCGCCGTCACGCCGGTGCAGTCGATGACCACGTCCCAGCCGCGCGGCCGGGTCAGCTCGTCGGCCGAACCGACCGCGGCCGAGCAGCCGAGCGTGCGGGCGGTCTCCAGGCGGCTGGGGTTCGTGTCCACCACGGACACCGTGGCCGCACCGCAGCGCTTGGCCAGCTCCATCATCATCAGGCCCATCGTGCCCGCCCCGTAGATGAGGTAGTGGTCGGCGATGCGCCGGGGCAGCACATCGAACCCGCGGATCGCGCAGGACAGCGGTTCGATCAGCGCGGCGTCCGCGGTGTTCACGCCCTCGGGGAGGACGAAGCAGTTCCGCACCGGGGCTACCGCATACTCGGCGGCGCCGCCGGAGGACGTGACGCCGAGCGCTGCCCACCGCTCGCACAGGTTCTCACGAGACCGGCGGCAGTAGTAGCACTCGCCACAGTAGAGCGACGGGTCGACGGCCACCCGGTCGCCGACGCGTAGCTCAGTCACCTGCGACCCCAGCTCGACCACCTCGCCGGCGAACTCGTGGCCGGGCACTATCGGGTACGCCGGGGCGAACTCGCCGTCCATGATGTGCAGGTCGGTTCCGCAGATCCCGCACCCGGCCACCCGTACCACCACCTCCCTCGGGCCGGGCTGCGGGTCGGGGACCGACTCGACGGCGATCTGTCCGGGTTGGACGACCACGGCGGCCTTCATCACTTGACTGCTCCCATCGACAGGCCACGGACCAGCTGTTTCTGGGCCACCCAGCCGGCCAGCACGACGGGCAGCGACAGCAGTGTCGCGGCCGCGCACAGCCGGGCGAGGAACAGCCCTTCGGACGAGATGAAGCCGACCAGGAAGATCGGCCCGGTGCCGGCCCGGGTGGCGGTCAGGTTGACGGCGAAAAAGAACTCGTTCCAGCTGAAGATGAAGCAGATCAGGGCGGTCGCGGCCAGGCCGGGCGAGACGATCGGCAGCAGCACCCGGCGGATGGCCGTCGCCGGGGCGGCGCCGTCCATCTCGGCGGCCTCGACCACCGACCGGGGCACCTCGAGCAGGAACGAGCGCATCATCCACACCGCCAGCGGCAAATTCATCGCGGTGTAGAGAATCACCATCGTCCAGATGTTGTCCAGCATGCCGAGCTCCTTGACTACCAGGTAGATCGGCAGCAGTGCGGCGACCGCGGGCAGCATCTTGGTGCTGATGAAGAAGAACAGCGCGTCGCGCCACTTGGCGACCGGGCGCAGCGACAGCGCGTACGCCGCCGGGGTAGCCAGCGCGAGCACCAGCACCGTGGAGAACACACTCGCCATCAGCGAGTTGAGCAGGTAGGGCATGATGTCGCGGTCGAACACCTGCCGGTAGCCGTCCAGGGTCGGGCTGAACAGCCAGTGCGGCGGGTTGCTCGCGGCGTCGGACTCGTGCTTGAACCCGGTGAGCACCATCCACAGTACGGGGAAGAAGAACAGCAACCCGACCAGCCACGCGACGGCCGACCAGACGTGTTTCATCGCGCCTCCTCCATCCGGAACAGGCTGGATATGACCCGCAGCGCGAACGTGGCGACGACGATGGTGCCGATCACCACGATGACCCCGGCCGCGGCGGCCTCGCCGTACTCGAACTTGCGGAATGTGGTCAGGTAGATCTCGTACGGCAGGTTTGTGGTGGCGGTGCCGGGCCCGCCCTGCGTGATGGTGAAGACCGCGTCGAAGGTGTTGACCAGGTAGATCGAGCCGAGCAGCGCGCCCAGTTCCAGGTACTGCCGCAGGAACGGCAGCGTGACGTGCAGGAACGTCTGCCAGGCCGAGGCGCCGTCCACCCGCGCCGCCTCAAGCGTCTCCGGCGACTGGCTCTGCAGGCCGGCGAGCAGGATCAGCATCATGAACGGGGTCCACTGCCAGACCAGCGTGGCCACCACGGCCACCTTCGGGTACTCGGAGACCCAGTCGGTGCGACCGCCGAGCAACCCGTTGATCAGCCCGTAGGTCGGGTTGTAGATAGCGTGCTTCCACAGGAGAGCGGCCGCCATCGGCATCACCAGGAACGGGGTGATGAGCAGCGTGCGCACCACGCCCCGGCCGGGGAACCTGCGGTCGAGCAGGACGGCCAGGGCCAGCCCGAGCAGGAGCGAGACGAGGACCGCGCTCGCGGTCAGGATGACCGTGTTGACCAGCGCGGCGCGCAGCCGGCTGTCGGTCAGCACGGTGCCGTAGTTGTCCAGGCCGACGAAGTGCCTCTCGCCGGGGCGCAGCGCGTTCCAGCCGAGGGTGGACAGGTACAGCGTGAACAGGAACGGGACCTGTGTCACGACTATGGCGAAGACCAGGGCCGGCAGCAGCGGCCCCCGCCGGACCCAGCGTTGCCGGGCGCCGACCCGGGCCGGGGCGAACGGCCCCCCCCCGCGCGGTTGCCCCGCGCGGGC
>JADGHA010000448.1 GCA_019689695.1 Micromonosporaceae bacterium
CGTATACGACGGCCTGTTCGACGACTCCGGACAGACCGTCGCCACGGTCGAGGTCATACAGGGACAGGCCACGGACACCCCGACCGCACCGACCCTGCCCCCGTGCTCCCTGCGCCTGTGGGACGTCACCGTGCCCGCTGGCGCGTCCGCAGGCGTGGGCGGCATCGACTGGAACAGTTCGCTCACCGACCGGCGCCGCTACACCGCCGCTGTAGGCGGCATCATCCCCCGCGGCGTCACATCCGACGCGGGCGCCTACGACGGGCAGTACACGGACATGGGCGGCACCCTCTACCGGTGGTCAGCCGCCGACGGCGAGTGGCTGCCGTACCGGCCGCCCGAGCTGCCGGTCGAGATCATCAGGACCGGCGTGGATACCGCGGCCGGGTGGGCCCCGGTCGACTTTGCTGCCCGCAGGCAGGGGCGCGTTGTGCAGATGCTCGGCAGCTGGCAGCGCACGGGTGCCGACATCCCCGCCAACCCGAACCTTGTCGACACCGTGATTGCCACCCTGCCCGCAGGGTGGCGCCCCACCCTCGGCCTCGAGGCACTCGCCTCGAACGGCTACGGCCATGGAGCCGTCACCATCGGCTCCGACGGGATTATGCGGCTGCGCACCTGGGCCGGCGGCCTGACCAAAGAGGCTGTGGAGCAGGGAGAGACCGTGCGCGTTGCGGCCACGTGGTTGCAGTAAGGGGGCGCAGCATGGCGACCCCCTACCGCATGGTGTTCACCGACCTGCGATCCGACACGGTGCTCGACGCCCTGCCCGTACAGGGCGTGTCCCTCGACGACTACATCGGCAAGACCGGATCGATGCGCGGCACCGTGCCGATCCCCAACCGCGAGATCGCCGAGCGCGCCCGCCGCGCTCTGCTGCCCGGGCGTACCGGGGTGTGGGTGGAGCGCGGCCGCGAAATCTGGTGGGGCGGCATCCTGTGGACGCTCGCCCTCGCCTCCGACCAGCGCGGGTTTCTGACCGCGCAGGTGCAGTGCGGCGGGTGGGAGTCCTACCTGTACCGGCGGGAGCTGCGCGACACGTTCACCGCCGTGCAGGTCGACCAGTTCGACATAGCGCGGCAGCTGGTGGACTACGTGCAGAACACGCCCGGCGGCGATATCGGCATCACCTACGACGCCGACGCCGTCTCGGGCGTGCTGCGTGACCGCACGTTTCTGCGCTATGACCTGCCGACGATCGGCGACCTGCTCGACCAGCTCGCCGCCGTCGAGGACGGGTTCGAGTGGCGGATCGCGTCCTACCGGGACGCCGACGGCCGGCGCGTCAAGCGCATGCAGCTGGGACACCCCGTGATCCGCGCGGGCACGGCCGAAATTGTGCTCGACCACCCCGGGCGCATCCTGTCGTACACGTGGCCCACCGATGCCACGAAGAAGGCCAACGCGTGGCAGTCCCGCGGCGCCAGCGTCAACACCAACCAGGCCGAGGACTCATACCCGCTCATGAGTACCGAGCTGGTCGACAACGACAACATCGCCGCCGGGTGGCCGCGCCTCGACGGCTCGAGCGACTACACCACCGTCGAGGACCCCGCCACCCTCGACGCGCACGCCCGCGCCGACTGGACCGCCGCGCTCAACCCCGTGACGATCCCGGAAGTCGAGGTGTTGCTCGGCGGGAACGTCACTCCCGCGCTGATCGGCGCCACCGTGCGCCTGCGTATCCGCGACCTGTGGCACCCGACCACGCTCGACGCCCGGTACCGCGTCGTCGGCCTGTCCATCACCCCGCCCGAACGCGGCCGGCCCGAAACAGCCCGCCTGTATCTGGAGGTCCCCTAGTGCCGTACGTGCCACAGGATGTGCTCGACCGGATCGCCGCCCTCGAGCGCGAGGTACGGCAGCTGCGCGGCCGAGCACAGATCCGGCCCGCCCTGAATCAGATTCTCCACGGCGACGTGACGATCGGCGAGGGCGGGCGACTGATCGTCCGTGACCCGGACGGCACCGCCGTATTCCAGACCGGGCAGACACCGGGCATCGGCGACTACTACACGACGATGTTCCGAGACACGGGCGTGCCCGCCCTCACGATCGGCGCCAACAGCTACCCGGACGATGACGCCCCCTCGCAGATGGTCCGCATGTGGGACCGCAACCGAAACATCATCGTCATGGATGACTACTACAGCGACGAATTCCTCGGCCGCCCGTGGATGCCCGTACAGCTGCACCCCACCGAGCGACAGGGCGGGTACACGGGCACGAACTACGACTCGGCATGGATCGGCACCACGCCGGCGCATAACGCCGTGCTGTACCTGTCCCTGTCGACGTACGCCAACACCGGGGGCGGGCAAGCCCGCGTCGTCCTGGTGCACGACGGCAACGAGACCGAGCTCGACGAATGGGACTGCGCGGCGAACCAGTGGACCGGCCGCCAGATCACGCACCCGCTCGACGGCCTGCGCTTCCTGTCGTACTTCTCCCTGCGCGTCGAGCACCGCAACAAGTCGACCGGCCAGAACTGCGAAACCCGCGTGTGGTCGGCCTACACCCGTAACACGTTCACCGAGGACGAGGCGCCCGACGTGCCGCTCGAGGTAGCCAGCAACGCCCGCAGCGCCGCGCCGCTCGCCGCCGCACCGACCGTAGAGGGGGCGTGATGCTGCCCGAGGGCATCCCTACCGTCACCGTCACCGGCCGCTACCTGTTCCCCGACGGCCGGCCCCTGTCCGGTCAGATTGTGTGGCGGGCGCCTGCCCTGATCACGTTCGCCGATGAAGACGTGATCCTCGGCGGGCCCGTCACGGTGCCGCTCGACGAACAGGGCGCATTCAAAGTCGTGTTGCCCGCCACCGACGCGCCCGGCATGAACCCGTCCGGCTGGTCGTACAGCGTGGCCGAACAGTTCGCGGGCGTGCCGCAGAACCGCGTATACAACGTGCTGTTGCCCGCGGAGACGCCCGCCGTCGATATCGCGGACATCGCGCCGACCGACCCCTCGACGCCGAACTACGTCGCCGTACGCGGCGACAGCGCGTACGAGATCGCGGTCGAGCATGGGTTCACCGGCACCGAGACGGAATGGCTTGCATCGCTGGTCGGCCCGCAGGGCGAGCAGGGACCGCAGGGCGAGCAGGGACCGGCGGGCGCCGACGGCGCGACCGCCTACGAGGTCGCCGTCGCGAACGGGTTCACCGGCACCGAGACGGAATGGCTCGCGTCTCTGGTCGGCCCGCAGGGACCGCAGGGCGAGCAGGGACCCCAGGGCGAGCCGGGCGTCGTGCAGTCCGTCAACGGCTACGCGGTCGCCGATGTCGTCCGTCCGGCACGGCGTGCACGTCGGCCGCGGTGAGGACGACATC
>JADGHA010000449.1 GCA_019689695.1 Micromonosporaceae bacterium
GTCCAGGCAGGCCCGGGTGGCGGCGCGCAGTTCGGCGTCGTCGGCGAGCGGCACGATGCGCAGGGCGGGGGCGATGACCACGCGGGCGCCCCGCCGCTCCAGCAGCACGGCGAGCTCGTCCCGCCGCCGGTCGGCGGTCACCCCCACCGTGAAGCCCGCCAGCTCACTCACGATCGCCGCCTGCGGGTAGCGGGCTTGACCGGCCATGGTCCGGGCGCCTCGCTCGCGCCAGCCCTACCGCTCGCGCCAGCCTTGCCGCTCGACCAGGCTTACCGCTCGCGCCAGCTGGCCTGGTCATGACCGTGGTCGGGTGCCGACCTGGACGACGCCGTCCCGGATGCGGACCGGGTAGCTGGGCACGCGGACGCCGGGTACGTCGAGGCATTCTCCGGTACGCAGGTCGTACACCTGCTTGTGCAGCGGTGAGGCCACGGTCGGCGCGTCGCCGCGGGTGCCCACGATGCCGCGGGACATGACCGGTGCCCCGGTGATCGGATCCAGGTTTCCGATGGCGTGCAGCGCGCCGTCGTGGGTGCGGAAGACGGCGATCTGCACGCCGCCGACCAGGGCGGCCACACCGCGCTCGGGCTGCAGCCGGTCGTACGGGCAGACGGTGGTCCAGGTGAGGATTCCGGTCGTCATGCCCGCGACCTCGCGTTGATCGCCGGCATGCCCAGGCTGGCCGGCTGGCGCCGGCCCGCCGGTACCGGTTGGCCGCGTTCCACTTCGAAAGTGATGGTCGGATCGGGCGTGTCCGGGGCGTTGACGAACGACGCGAAGCGCCACAACCGGTCTGGATCATCCACTGTGGCCCGCCACTCGTCCTCATAGGACGCCACGTGCCGAGCCATCGCCGCGTCCAGCTCGTCGCAGAGGCCGAGCGAGTCGTCGACGATGACCGATCGCAGGTACGCCAGGCCGCCGTCCAGCGCCTCCAGCCACGCGGCGGTGCGCTGCAGCCGGTCTGCCGTGCGGATGTAGAACATCAGGAACCGGTCGATGTACCGGACCAGGTCGTCGGTGGACAGGTCGCTGGCGAACAGGTCGGCGTGGCGCGGGCGGAAGCCGCCGTTGCCGCCCAGGTAGAGGTTCCACCCCTGCTCGGTGGCGATCACGCCGAAGTCCTTGCCCCGCGCCTCGGCGCACTCCCGCGCGCAGCCGGAGACCGCCGCCTTGATCTTGTGCGGTGCGCGCAGGCCCCGGTAGCGCAGCTCCAGCGCGATGGCGAGGCCGACGGAGTCCTGCACGCCGTACCGGCACCAGGTCGAACCCACACACGACTTGACCGTGCGCACGGCCTTGCCGTACGCGTGGCCGGACTCGAAGCCGGCGTCCACCAGCCGCCGCCAGATCTTCGGCAGCTGCTCCACCCGGGCGCCGAACATGTCGATGCGCTGGCCGCCGGTGATCTTCAGGTAGAGGTTGAAGTCCCGGGCCACCTCGCCCAGGACGATCAGCTTCTCCGGAGTGATCTCGCCGCCGGGGATCCGGGGGACCACCGAGTACGTGCCGTTGCGCTGCAGATTGGCCAGGTGATGGTCGTTGGTGTCCTGCAGAGCGGCCTGCTCGCCATCGAGGATGTAGCCGTTGCCCAGCGCAGCGAGGATGGAGGCGACCGCCGGCTTGCAGATGTCGCAGCCGCGCCCCCGCCCGTACTCGGCGACGAGCTGGGAGAAGGTCCGGATCCCGCGCACCCGGACGATGTCGAACAGCTCCCGCCGGCTGTGGTCGAAGTGCTCGCACAGCGCCTTCGGCATCCGCACGCCGGACTCGGCGAGCAGCTGCTTGAGCAGCGGTATGCACGAGCCGCAGCCGGTGCCGGCCCTGGTGGACGCCTTCAGCGCCGCGACATCCGAGCAACCGTCCGCGATCGCCGCGAGGATGGTGTCCCTGGTGACCGCGTGGCAGGAGCAGACCTGCGCCCCGCCGGGCAGCGGCGCCGCACCGCCGCCGGAGGAGGCCGGGGCGAGCAGGCTCAGCGGCGGGCCGGGCAGCGCGCCGCCGACGCAGGCCCGCAGCGTCGGATAAGCCCGGGCGTCCCCGACCAGGACGCCGCCGAGCAGGGTTCGTGCGTCGTCGGAGAGGACCAGCTTGGCGTACACCCGGGTGGCCGGGTCGGTGAACGTCACGTCCAGGGCACCAGGCGTCGTGCCGTGGGCGTCGCCAAAGCTCGCCACGTCGACGCCGAGCAGCTTGAGCTTTGTGGACGTGTCCGCCCCGGGGAAGGTGGCCGAGCCGCCGAACAGCCGGTCGGCGACGACCTCGGCCATCGCGTACCCGGGGGCGACCAGCCCGTAGCACCGGGCGGACCCCCCGGCCACGCTGATCGCCGCGCACTCGCCGATGGCGTAGATGTCCGGCGCGCTGGTCCGGCATGCCTCGTCGACCAGCACGCCGCCGCGGTCGGCGACCGCCAGCCCGGCCTCGCGGGCCAGGCTGTCCCGCGGCCGCACGCCCGCCGCCACCACCACCAGGTCCGCCGGGACCCAGCTGCCGTCGGCCAGCGTCAGGCCCTGGACGCTGCCGTCCGGCCTGGTCCGCACCGCCGTGGTCGTCGTTCCCGTGTGGACAGTGAGCCCGAGCTCCTCCACGTGCCGGCGCAGCATCGCGCCGCCGGCCTCGTCGACCTGCATCGGCATCAGGCGCGGCGCGAACTCCACGATGTGGGTGGTCAGTCCGAGCAGCCGCAGGGCGTTGGCCGCCTCCAGCCCGAGCAGCCCGCCGCCGATCACCGCCCCGAGCCGCTTTCCCGAGGCGTACGAGCGGATCGCGGCCAGGTCATCCATGGTGCGGTAGAGGAAGCAGCCGGTGGCGGTGATGCCGTCGATCGAAGGCACGAACGGCGTCGACCCGGTGGCGAGCACCAGCGCGTCGTACTCGTAGTCCGCGCGTGCGGTGCCGACCACCCTACGCTTCGGATCCACCAGCACCGCCGGCTCGCCCAGTCGCAGGTCGACGTGCTCGTCAGGGGTGTGCAGGTTGAGCTCCTCCGCGGTGGCACCTGCGAAGTAGGCGGACAGCCGCACCCGGTCGTACGCCGGGCGGTTCTCCTCGGCCAGCACGGTCATCCGCACCCGCCCGGCCACGTCCCGCGCGCGTACCGCCTCGATGAACCGCTGGCCCACCATGCCGTTGCCGACGACCACGAGCCTCACACCGCATCAGCCTCCACAGAGTCGACAGCCGAGCCACCGCCGAGGCACGCCGCAGCTCCTCGAACACGGCACGCGGATCGGCGGGGAACCGCGTGCCGTGGCCGCGCGGGGCGGGGCGCGCGGCCCGCCCCCCGGGGCTTTTAAAAAAATACTCTCCCA
>JADGHA010000450.1 GCA_019689695.1 Micromonosporaceae bacterium
CATCGCCACCTACCTGGACGTGCAGCTGGACGCGGCCGCGCTGCTGGTCGAGCGGAGCGTGGCCGGCCTGGCGCGGCACATCGACCAGCTGCGGTCCGTGGCCGGCGACGAGTTCGCCGGGGAGGAGCTGGTGCGCGACGAGCCCGGTGGCGGTGCCGGGTGGCCGAGCTGACCGGCGGCCCGATCCTGCGGGCGATTGTCGGCTTCAGCGCGCCGCTGACCCTGGCCAACCTGGTCCAGCAGTCGTACCTGCTCGTCGACGGGGCGATCGTGGGCAGGTATGTCGGGGTCGGCGGCCTGGCCGCGGTGGGGGTGAGCCAACCGCTGTACTACCTCGTGGACGGCGCGTTCCTCGGCATCGCGACCGGGTTCTCCATCCGGATAGCCCGGCTCACCGGAGCGGGCCGGGACGGGGAGCTGGCGGGGACCGCAGCGGCGCTGGCGGTGGCCACGGCCGTTTGGTCGCTCACCTGCCTGGTGCTGGTGCTGGCGCTCGCCGGTGTCCTGCTGAACGCGATGGGGGTGCACGGCGACGTCGCCCACGACAGCCGAGTGTTCTTGGGCGTGCTCGCGCTGGCGTTCCCGTCCGTGTTCGGGCTGGGCGCGGTCGCGGCGTTGCTGCGCGGGCTGGGCAACTCGCGCGGGACCATGGCGCTGCTGGCCGGCAGCAGCCTGCTCAACGCGGTGTTCTGCTGGTTGTTCGTCGCGGTGCTCCGGCTCGGGTTGACCGGCGCGGCCCTGGCCACCGTCGTGGTGAGTACGGCCGCTTTCGCCGCCGGGCTGGGCTACGTCCGCTGGGCGTACTCGCTGGGGTGGCGGCACGTGCCGCGCGCGGCGCTCGGCCGCGAGTTGCGCGACGGCCTCCGGCTCGGGCTCCCGGTGGCCGTCCAGCACGTGCTGCTGGCGCTCGGCATCATGGTGCTGGTCTGGGTCGCCTACCCGCTGGGCGCGCCGCTGATCGCCGCGCTGACCGTCGCCGGGCGGCTGGAGGTGTTCGCAGCGATGGTGTTCCTGGACCTGTCCGGCGGGCTGACCGTGTTCGTCGCGCAGAACCTGGGCGCCGGTCGCATCGACCGGGTGCGGCAAGGACTACGTCGGACTACCGGGTTCGCCACCGTGCTCACCCTGCTGGTGTCCGCGCTGGTGATCGGCCTGAGCCCGGTGCTGGCGGACCTGTTCACACACGATCCGACCGTGCGGGCGCTCATCGTCCGCTACATCGTGATCACCTACCCGTTCTTCGTCCTCTACACGGTCATGGCCGTGGTACACGGGTACCTCAACGGCGCGGGACGCACCGTACAGCCGTTGGCCTGTACCGTGCTGTCGTTCCTGCTGGTCCGACTGCCGCTGTCGTACGCACTGCAGGCCCGGTTCGGCGCTACCGGGGTGATGTGGGCGGTGAACGCAGGCTGGCTGGTCGGTCTGGCCTATACGGTGGCCGTGGGGGGGGGGGGGGGGGGGGGGGGGCCGCCCCCCCCCCCCCCACGCTGGCGCCGATAGGCGGGCCGCGGTCACGATCCGCTGATGCCCGTGCCGACCGGCATGATCAGCCCCAGCGCGCCGGTGAGGATCTGCCGCTCCAGGTGTTGCAGGGCCTCGCTCGGGTCCAGCCCGAACTCGCCGGCCAGCCGCTGTCGCGTGTCCGCGTACACCGCGAGGGCCTCCCAGCTCAGGCCGGAGCCGTGCAGCGCGAGCATCAGCTGGCCGACCAGCCGCTCGTTGAGCGGGTGGCTGGTGGCTAGCGCACGCAGCTCGGGCAGCAGGTGCCCGGCCCGGCCCTGGCGCAGGGCGAGGTCGTTGCGGTCCAGGATCGCGGCCAGCCGCTCGTCCACCAGCTGCCGCCGCACCTGGACCAGCCACCCGCTGGTCACGCCGGCGAACGGCTCGCCATGCCACAGCTCCAACGCCTCCCGCAGCCGGCTCTCCGCGCCGAGCCCGTCGCCGCGGCTGTCCGCCACCAACCGACGGAACCGATGAACGTCGATCAGCAGCTCGTCGATGTCGAGCAGGTAGCCGCCGGGTCGGCGGTCCAGCCGCAGCCCGCAGCCGGCGAGCACGCGCCGCAGCTTGCCGAGGTACCCGTAGAGGACGTTGTGCACCGACGCGGGCGGCCGGCAGTCCCACACCCGGTCGACCAGCTGTTCCCGGGAAACCACCCGGTTCGGCTCCATTGCCAGGACGGCGAGGACGGACCGTTGCTTGATGTGCCCGAGCGCCACCGGCGCACCGTCGACGACCACGTCGATCGGCCCGAAAAGGCGGACACGAACGTCGGCCACAGCAGCCTCCCCCCAACTCCGAAAATGCCGAGAAGCGTTCCGGAAGTTTCGGCCTTGCTGCCACTTCCGCACCCCGGTCATCGTCGGGTACTGCCCCTGCACCATCCTTGTGCAAAGCTTGAAACTCCAGGTGAAGCCTTCGAGACGGAGAGTATCCGGGTGCCCATCGAGTTCCGGTTGCTTGGCGATATCGACGCCCGGATCGACGGGCGGAAGATTGACCTCGGACCGCTGCGGCAGCGCTCCGTGCTGGCCGTGCTGCTGGTCGACGCGAACCGGCGGGTCCCGATCGACGAGCTGGTCGGCCGGATCTGGGGGGTGCGGCCTCCGCAGCGAGCCCGGGAGACCTTGTACAGCTACCTGTCCCGCCTTCGCCAGGCCCTGGCCGCGGCCGGCGTGGCCATCCTCGGGCACTCCGCCGCGTATTCGGTCGAGGTCGATCCGGCGGCAGTGGACATGCACCGGTTCACCCAGCTCGTCGCGGCGGCCCGGGCGGCCGACGACGAGGCGGCCTGGCCGCTGTTCACCCAGGCGCTCGGGCTGTGGCACGGGGTACCCTTCGCCGATCTGGACACCCCGTGGGTGAACGGCGTCCGGGAAATGCTGGAGCGCGAACGGCTCGCCGCGACACTGGACCGCAACGACTGCGCGCTGCGGCTCGGCCGGCACAGCAACGTGCTCACCGAACTCGCCACCACCGCCGCCGAGCACCCGCTGGACGAACGGGTCGCCGGGCAGCTGATGCTCGCGCTGTACCGTAGCGGCCGCTCCGCCGAGGCCCTCGACCAGTATCGGCGCATTCGCGACCGGCTCGCCGAACAGCTGGGTACCGACCCCACTCCCGCGCTGGCCGAGCTGCACCGGCGCATCCTCAACGCCGACCCGTCGCTGGGCCACGGACCAGGTATCTCGGTGCCCGACAGGCCGGAGCCCGCGGCGGCGCCCGTACCGCGCCAGCTGCCCGCGCCACCACCGGTGTTCGTCGGCCGGGTCGCCGAGCTCGCCACCATCTCCGCCGCGATCCTCGGC
>JADGHA010000451.1 GCA_019689695.1 Micromonosporaceae bacterium
GTGCACCGCGTTCACGTTCAGCGTCGAAGGACCGCGGGCGGTGCGTTCGCTGGTCACGCTGCGCCGGCTGCCGCCGGCTCCGCCGGACACCGTGATCCGGGCGGTGGCCACCGTGTTGGCGGCGGTGCCGGAGATCCAGGGTCCACAGAGTCCGGCGCTGCGGCGCATGTGCCAGCCTTCCGGCGACCAGCCGCTGCTGGCCGCCGTCGCCAACGCCGTCGCGAGTTACCTGTGGGAGTACCAGGGCGAGCATGGCCGGGCCCTGGCCGCCGCCGAGCGCTCGCTCGGCGCGCTCGAACACCGGCCGGCGCCGTGGGCGCGGCTGGTCGCCCATGCCCGGGTGGCCGACCTGCTCCTGCAGGCGGGGCAGGGTGGACAGGCGCTGCCTCACCTGCGGGCGGCCCTGCGGGTCCTGGAGGAGCTCGGCGTCCACTCCGAGCGGCTCGGCATCCGGATCGGCATGGTGCTGGCCAACCTGCAGCGGGGCGCCATCGACGAGGCCGAGCAGCAGCTGGCTTTGGTGGAGTCGGACCGCGCGGAGGACGACTTCGACGTCCGCACGTTCGGCCTGACCGTCCGCGCCGAGATCCTGCTCTGCCGGGGCAAGGTCGAGGCCGGCCTGCGAATGCTGCGGCACGCTGCGGACCTGTTGCGCCAGACCGTGGACCGCGGCGAGACGCACGTCTACGACGCGTACACGCTGGAGCTCGAGGCCGCCACCGTGGTCGCGCACGCCCAGCACGACCGGCTCGATCCGGTCGGCGCGCTCGTCGCCGCACTGCCCGACCGGCTGTCGGCGGCGCTGGCCACCCTCAGCCGGAACGTGCCGAACTACCTGATGAGCTACCCGGTCTGCGGCGCCCTGCTGCTCGCGTTGGCCACAGTGGACTTCCGCCGTGGGCAGACCGCCTCGGGGGCGCGGCTGACCGCCCTGGCCGAGCGCTTCCAGTTCGCCCGGGGAGTCCTGCCGACCATGTCGCCGGAGAGCGCCCGGCAGGCCGCCGAGCAGGCCGACAAATCGGCGTACGCGGATGCCGTGTCCACCTATGCCGGCCTGGATCGGGATGCCCTACCCGCCGCTGCGATGGCGGCGCTGCGCGAGCGTCACGCCTGACGGTTGTAGCGCCGCTTTGCCCACCCGTAACTGAGCAGGGCGATTCCGGCGGACCAGGCAAGGGAAACGATGCCGCTGTTGCCGATCCCACTGCCCAGCAGCAGCCCGCGGAGCGTCTCGATGACCGGCGTGAACGGCTGGTACTCGGCGAACCAGCGCAGACCGGCAGGCATCGAGTCGGTCGGCACGAACCCGCTGCCGAGGAACGGCAGGAGCATCAGCGGCATCGGCAGGTTGCTCGCGCTCTCCACGCTCCGGGCCACCATGCCGAGCGCGACCGACAGCCAGGTGAGCGCGAAGGCGAACATGGCCAGCACACCGGCCGCCGCTACCCACTCGACCGGGCCGGCGTCCGGCCGGAACCCGATGCCCAGCGCGACCGCCAGCGCCACCGCCGCGGCCAGGAAGGTCTGCACCAGGGCGCCGACCACGTGACCGGTCAGCACGGACACCCGGGCGATGGCCATCGTGCGGAACCGGGCCACGATCCCCTCGGTCATGTCCATCGCGGCCGAGATCGCGGTCCCCTGCGCCACCGCGGCCACCGCCATCAGCAGCACGCCCGGCGTCACGTAGTCGGCGTACTCGCCGCGACCGCCCGATCCGGCGCCGAGCCCGTCGCCGAGCGTACCGCCGAAGACGTAGACGAACATCAGCAGCATCACCACCGGCAAGCCAGCCAGCTGCAGGGTCAGCGACGGATAGCGCCGCATGTGCTTGAGCTGCCGCCGCACCATGGTGGCCGAGTCGCTCAAGGCGTAGGAAAGAGTGCTCATCGTACGGGTTCCTTTTCGTGGTCCGTTCCGGCCTTGCCGGTGAGGGCGAAGAAGACGTCGTCGAGGTCTGGGGTGTGCACGGTCAGGTTCGCCACCTCGATCGAGGCGTCGTCGAGCCGGGCGAGCAGCGCCCGCAGTGCGTGGACGCCGCCGTCGTGCGGGACCCGCAGGGTTAGCGCATCGTCGTCGCGCACCGCCGCATCGAGGGCGTGCGCGGCCAGGTCGAGCTCGCCCGCGTCGGCGAACTGCAGGCGGACGTGCCCGCCGGGAATGCGACGCTTGAGCTCGTCCGGGGTGCCCTCGGCGACCAGCTTCCCGCGGTCCAGCAGAGCGATCCGGTCGGCGAGGTGGTCGGCCTCGTCCAGGTACTGGGTGGTGAGAAAGACGGTCACACCGCCGGCCACCAGGGTGCGGATGTTCTGCCATACGTCCCGCCGGCTCCGCGGGTCGAGCCCGGTGGTCGGCTCGTCGAGGAAGATGATCCGCGGATCGCCGACCAGCGTCATGGCGAGGTCGAGCCGCCGCCGCATGCCACCGGAGTAGGTGGCCGCGATCTTCCGGGCCACCGCCACCAGGTCGAAGCGCTCGAGGAGCTCTTCGGCGCGGCGCCGGCCCGCGCGGCGTCCCAGGTGGTGCAGGTCGGCCATCAACAACAGGTTCTCCTCGCCGGTGAGCAGCCGGTCCACGGCCGAGAACTGGCCGGTCACGCCGATCGCGGCGCGGACCTCGTCCGGTTGGCGGGCCACGTCGTGGCCGGCGACCCGGATCTCGCCGGCGTCGGGGCGGACGAGTGTGGAGAGGATCTGGACCATGGTGGTCTTGCCGGCGCCGTTCGGTCCGAGCAGCGAGAAGATCGTGCCCTCGGCAACCGTCAGGTCCACGCCGTCGAGCACCACGTGGTCGCCGTACGACTTGCGCAGCCCGGTGACGGAAAGCGCCGGCTGAGGCCGGTTCCGGCGAGCCGCGTCGGCGGCCGTCGCCGTTGCTGAGCTGATCGGGTTAGCAGTCATGCCCCGACCGTGCCGCGGGCCGGGATCACCGCGGTTTCATTGCGGTATCACGGCTGTGCGCCGCGCTGAAACCGCCCCGGGTACGCTCGGCGGAGACTACCTGTGGGGGATTCGATGACCGATTTCGAGACGGCGGCGGCCGCGGTCGCCGAGGCGGCGCTGGCCGCGCAGCGCGCCTCCGGTGCTCTCGCTGCCGCTTCGGATACCCAGATCGACACCGCGCTGCGCGCCATGGCCAGCCGGCTGGGCTCGTCGGCCGAGGCGGTGCTCGCGGCCAACCGGCGCGACGTCGAGGCCGCCCAGGCGTCCGGCATGGGCACCGGCCTGCTGGACCGGCTGCGGCTGACCGAGGCGCGGTTGGCGGACATGGGCCGGCAGCTGCAGATCCTCGCCGACACCCCGGGCC
>JADGHA010000452.1 GCA_019689695.1 Micromonosporaceae bacterium
GGCGAACTGCTGCCGCTGCTGGCGCATCTGCCGGATGGCGTCGGTGACGTGCAGCGACTCGGGCATGAACAGGGGCGGGTGGGCGTGGTCGGCGACCACGCCGTCGCCGCCGACCAGGTCCCGCAGGTGCACCAGACCGATCACCTCGTCCAGGCCGCCGGGGCCGACCACCGGGGCCCGGGTCTGGCCGGATGCGGCGAGCTGGCGCAGCGCCTCGCCGGCGGGCAGGTCGGCGGGGAGCGTGACCACGTCGCGGCGGGGCACCAGGATCTCCCGCAGCACGCGGTCGGCGACCTCGAACGCGCCACTGATGATCATCCGCTGGTCGATCGAGATGCTGCGCTGGGAGGCGACCATGTCGCGCAGCTCCTCGGTGGTGACCTCCTGCCGGCGGGCGTGCGGGTCGCCGCCGGTCATCCGCACGACCAGGTTGGTGGCCCGGGCGAGCAGCCACACCACCGGACGGGTCACGGACGAGAGCACGTCGATGGGCCGGGCGACCGCCAGCGCCCAGCCCTCGGTGCGCTGCATCGCCACCCGCTTGGGGGCCAGCTCGCCGAGCACCAGCGTGACGAAGGTCAGCACGATGGTGACCAGGACGATCGCGACCGGCTCGGCGGCCGAGCCGAGGAACCCCAGCGGCCCGACCAGCGGCCGCGCCAGCGAGACCGCCGCGGCGGCGGAGGCGAGGAAGCCGGCCAGCGTGATCCCGATCTGGATGGTGGCCAGGAAGCGGTTCGGGTCGCGCGCCAGCCGGGCGAGCACCCGGCCGCCGCGGGAGGTCCGCTCCAGCCGCCGCAGCTGGCTCTCGCGCAGCGACACCAGCGCCATCTCGCTGCCGGCGAAGGCCGCGTTGACCAGTACCAGTACCAGGACAAGCAGTACCTGGAAGCCATAACCGCCCACGGCGGTGACTATCTCCTCTCAGCCGGCCTGCTCGACCGCGGCTGAGGGTCAGCTTACCGACACCCAGTCCGGGTGGGCCTGGATGAAGTTCTGCACGGTGTCGTTCTTGACGCTCCGCAGCAGGTCCTTGCTGGTCGCGGAGAGGAGCTCGACGTCGCCCTTGCCCGGGATGCGCTGGCTGTTGAAGTCGCCGTGGTTGGTCTTCAGGGTGACCAGGTCGTTCGGGTTGATGCCGCGCATCGCGAAGACCCAGTCCTCCAGCGAGATGCCCCCGTCATCCACGGTCATCGTCTTGCCGACCGCGGACAGCAGGCCGGGCAGCTTGGTCGGCGAGCTCAGCCCCTTGTCCACCACCTCCCTGAGCACCGCCTTGAGGAACTGCTGCTGGTGGCGCTGCCGCCCGTAGTCGGAGTCCTTGTTGGCCAGCAGGTCGCGCTGGCGTACAAAGTCAAGGGCCTCTTCCGGGGTGAAGCAGTGGTTGCCCTTCTTGTAGAAGTTGGCGGTGACGCCGGGGATCTTGTAGGCCACGGTGCCGTCCGGGTGGGTCTTGTACGGCACGGCCTTCTTGCCATCCTTCGTGTGGCCGATGTGGATGGAGGTGGTGTCCTCGTCCACGTACATGCAGACCTTCCCGAGGACTTCGACCACCTTCTTGAACCCCTGGAAGTCGATGATCGCGCCAGCGTCCGGGGTGATCCCGGTCAGTTCCTTGATCGTCAGGCTGAGCAGTTCGAAGCCGTGTGAGAGCTTGCTTGGACCGGTCAGGCCCCGGCTGCCGAAGAAGAACGCGGAGTTGATCTTCTCCTGGCCGCCCGCGTACGACTCCTTCCCGTTGTCGTAGGCGGGGATGTGCACGTAGGCGTCCCGGGGCAGGGAGACCAGGTACGCCTGGTCGTGGCTGGCCGGGATGTGGAGGATGATGATCGAGTCAGCCCGGGTCCCCACCTTCGGGTTCTGGCTGGCCCGAATGTCCACCCCGACCAGCAGGATGTTCTTCGCACCCTTGATGCTCGCGTGTTTGCGCTGCTCGGTATTTGCCGAGCCGATCAGGTTCTGCCGGGTGACGTCCTTCGTCGCGGCGGCGAAGAGCACCTTGCTGCCCACCACGGCAGTCCCGCTGCCGACCATCAGCAGCGCTCCGACGATGACGAGCAGCCTCGCCCACAACGGGTCACGGCGTCTGGCTTTCCGCACGGTCGCCACCCTATCCGGGCTTTCTGTGATTCGGTTTCCTGCCTGCGCGCCGGATCGCCGCATAGGCTCGTTCCCGGGGCTTTTCGGACACGGGAGGGTGGCAACGGTGCGAACGGGCCGGATCGGTGTACTGGTGATCCTTGTCGCCGCGGCCAGCCTGCTGGCCGCCTGTGAGGACCGGGCCGGTCCCGCGGCGCCGTCCGGGGCTCGCGCGTCGAACGGCGCCGCCACGCGGGAAGCCACCACCGGCACCACCGGCGCTCCGGATGCCACCGCGCGGTTCGCGCCCCAGGTGCGCAAGCACGCCAAGCGGGCCGGAATCAACCCGCAGCTGCTGATGGCGATCCTCTACAACGAGGCGTACAAGCCACACAATCCGGCGCTGGAGCGGGCGTGGCAGAAGATCCATCCGGATGCGGCGTTCGGGATCGCGAACATGCATCGGGCCGCGTTCGACGAGGCGAAGCAGGGCCGCGACTTCGCCGACCGCGACTGGCACGAGCTGCCCGACGACCCCGACCTTGCGATCGAGGCCGCCGCGTGGCACCTGCACGACCTGGCCCGGCAGTTGCCCGAGAAGTGGTCCGGACCGTACACAAAGGATGAGCTGCTGGCGCTGGGCTACAACGCCGGGGCGGGCAGCATGAAGGCGTTTGCCCGCGGAGCGAAGCCGGGCACCGTCGCGCAGTCCTATCTGGACCGCCTGCACGACAACTGGGCCAAGGCCGGCGCCGCCGTGCGGGCCGGCTAGCCGGTCACGGCCCGGTCCGGCCCGGTCGCCGCGCTCGCCGCCGCCGCCCAGGCCTCCTCCTCGGCCTGCTTGCGGGCCAGCCCCTGGCGGCCGTCGTAGCGCAGGAACGCGGGCAGTGCCGCGGCGAGGGCGAGCGTGCCGACAACGCAGAGCAGGCCACCGGAGACGATTGAGCCGCCCACGCCCAACCACCGGGCGGCCAGGCCGGCCCGCAGGTTGCCCAGCAGCGGTCCGCTCGAGTACGAGAGCATCTCGATGCCGGCGAGCCGGCCGCGCAGGTGATCGGGGATCGTCTGGTTCCAGATGATCATCCGGAACTGCCCGGAGACCATGTCGGCGGCGCCGGCCACCACCAGGCACAGCAGCACCAACCACAGGCTGTGGGCGAGCCCGGCCCCGGTGATCCCCACGCCCCACCCACCGGCGGCGAGCACGACCATCAGGCCG
>JADGHA010000453.1 GCA_019689695.1 Micromonosporaceae bacterium
GGCTGCGGCCGCTCCTCCCCGTCCGCGCCGGGCCACGGCCCCGGCCCGCGGCGCCCGCGGGCGGCCCCGCTCACCCAGTCCCGCACCCGTCCCGCACCACTGTTGACCCACTCCCCGAGCCCACCGTCGCCGAGCCGCCGCAGCAGGTTCACCAGCGGGTCCTGCGAACGCCGGAACGACTCCCGGTAGGACTCGGCGGCGGCCTTGACGTCCGCGGAGACCGACGCGGTCGGGTCGTCGTCGCGGCGCGGGTACTCGCCTTCGAGGATGCGCCGGTACGCCCCGGAGTCCACCCAGGTACGCAGCTCGGCCGCGCGGGCTACCGGCAGCGGGTGGGAACGCGCCCAGGTGAGCATGATCTTCAGCAGGCTGTCCCGCAGGTCGCCGGCGCGGTCGTACTCGGCGGCCTGTTCCAGGAACGCCGTGGTGTCGATCTCGGAGAGGTCGCCGCCGCCGGCGAGCTTCATGGACAGCCGTAGCGAGACCGACGGATCCTGGGTGGCGAGCAGCCCGGCCCGGTCGGCGGAGAGCTCGGCCTTGCGCCACCACTCGTAGAGCGCGGCGATGATGGCCCGCAGCGCGATCGAGCCCACGGGGAGCCAGGCCAGGTTGTGCGCCAGCCCGACGAGGATGTTGAGCATCGTCTTGTAGACCGCGTGGCCGGACAGCAGGTGCCCGATCTCATGGCCGAGCAGGCAGCGCAGCTCGTCGTCGTCGAGCAGCTCCACCGCGCCGGTGGTCACCACGATGAACGGGCGGGACATGCCGATGCACTGCCCGTTGAGCCCGCGGTCGAGGCTCACGTACAGCTCGGGCAGCTCGGCCACGTCCAGCGTGGTGGCCGCCTCGGCGAAGAGCCGGTGGATGCGCGGGTACTGCCGGTGGTCCACCCGGATCGCGCCGCCGAGGAACATCAGTCGCAGCGCCCGCTCGTTCCACAGCCCGTGCAGCGCCCTGAGCACGTCGTCGAAGCCGCGCAGCTCCCGCAGGGCGGTCAGTGCTCCGCGGTCGGCGGGGTGCTCCCACGCCCGTGAGCTGATGCCGGTCAGGGTGACCCGCCGCCGGGCCGGCGCCGTCTCCCGTTCGCGCGGGGCGCCATCGTCAGTCATCGTCCGCACCCTTCCCCTTCGGCTCGCGCCGTCACCTGATCGTGCCTTACCGGCAAGTGGACGTCCATGCGCGCCGGTGCTCGGCATGCCTGGACGAACTGGGTCGCCGGGTCGTGCGGGACGGCGGGCGCCCCGTCGACGACCACATCGACGTGGTCGGCGGTGGCGTCCGCGGCGAAGTGCCGTCGCTCGCCCCGCCGCCATTGCCGGAGGTGTTCCCGGACCGCCTCACCGTCTCGGGCGATCACCCGCTGCAGGCACAGCCGTGGCGGCGCGGAGAGGAAAACCGAGAAGGTCGCCTCCGGGCGGACCGCGGCGCGGGCGGCGGTGACCCCCTCCAGGAGGACGACCGGAGCGGCGGGCACCGGCGTCCACTCCGGCCGGAACCGGCCCGTGTGCCAGTCGTACCGCCGGTACCGGCCGGGGTGGCCGGCGCGCAGCGGCGCCAGCACCCAACGCTCCAGCCGCGGCCAGAAGGTGATCTGGTCGCCCCAGCCGTCCAGCAGGTCGTCGGTGTGCACGACGGGCGGCTCGACGCCTTCCCGGCGCAGCGCCTCGGCCAGCCGCCCGGCGAAGAGCGTCTTGCCCGCGCCGCTCGGCCCGTCGATGGTGACCAGTCGGGTGGCGCCCAGCCGGGCCGGCCGGGCCAGCACGCTTGCCGCCAACGCGCGGAACGACTCCACCGTCATGGCGGCTCCACCGCCCCGGGCGGTACGAAGGGCAGGTCGGCGGGTGGGCCGGACTCGATGAGCTGCCAGAGCGCCTTGGTGTCCAGGTGCTCTTCGACCAGGTCGCCGAGCAGGTCGAGGGTGCGCTCGCGGATCGTGTGGAACCGGGTGTCGGCAGCGACGCGGAACCCGTGCCGGCCGGCCAGCCGGGCCGCCTCGACGAGGAACCGGCGCCGGAACTCGTCCGACTCGAACACGCCGTGCCAGTGCGTGCCGAACACGTGCCCCGCGTGCGCTCCTTCGGGCCTCCCGTCGGCGTACCTGATCAGCGGGGCCAGGCTGTCGGCCCGGCGGGAGACGTACCCGTGGTGGATCTCGTAGCCGCTGACCGGCACGGCCTCGAACCCGGTGCCGGCGGCGTGCGCCAGCGTCTTGCGCGGGCGGAACGCGATCTCGACCGGGAGCAGGCCCAGGCCGTCGACTGTGCCGCGCTTGCTCTCCACCTCGTCGTGGATCCGCTCGGCGAGCATCTGGAAGCCGCCGCAGATGCCCAGTAGCGGCCGGCCCGCCGCGGCGTGCGCGAGCACCACGTCGGCCAGCCCGGTCTCCCGCAGCCAGGCCAGATCATCCACAGTAGACTTCGAGCCGGGCAGCACGACCAGGTCGGCCGCGCCCACCTCGGCCGGCTCGGCGGTCAGCCGCACCCGCACGCCCGGCTCGGTGGCCAGCGCCTCGGCGTCGGTGGCGTTGGAGATCCTGGGCAGCCGCACCACCGCCACGCTCAGCCACTCGGTGCCGCGTGGCCCCGCCGGCCGCCCGAGCACCCGCCCGTAGGCGAGCGAGTCCTCGGCGTCCAGCCAGAGGTCGAGCCGCCAGGGCAGGACCCCGTAGGTCGGCCGGCCGGTGAGCGCCTGCAGCATGTCCAGCCCGGGACGCAGCAGGCCGGCGTCGCCGCGGAACTTGTTGATCACGAATCCCGCGACCAGCTTCTGGTCCGCCGCGTCGAGCAAGGCGAGCGTGCCGAACAGGGCGGCGAACACGCCGCCGCGGTCAATGTCGCCGACCACCACAGTGGGCAGGCCGGCGTGGCGGGCCAGGCCCATGTTGACGAAGTCGCCGGCGCGCAGGTTGATCTCGGCCGGGCTGCCGGCGCCCTCGCAGACCACCACCTCGTACTCGGAACGCAGCTCGGCCAGCGTCCGGAAGACGGCGCCGGCGAGCCGGGACCGCAGCGACCGGAAGTCGGCGGCGTCCACCACCTGCGCCGCCTCACCGAGCACCACGACCTGGCTGGACCGGTCGCTGCCGGGCTTGAGCAGCACGGGGTTGAACCGCACGTCCGGAGCCAGGCCGCAGGCGGCCGCCTGCATCGCCTGGGCCCGCCCGATCTCTCCCCCGCGCCCCGCCGCGTCGACCGCGACCGCGGAGTTGTTGGACATGTTCTGCGCCTTGAACGGGGCGACCCGCACACCGCGCCGGCGCAGCCACCGGCAGATCCCGGCGG
>JADGHA010000454.1 GCA_019689695.1 Micromonosporaceae bacterium
CATACAGGACATTGGACTCGGATCAATCGACGCTCTACGATGAGAGCCCTTTAATTATTGATATCGATTACTAGACGGAGGGCACAATGCGTCGCCGTACCACGACCGCGTTGGTGTCCGCCCTGCTGGTGGCGCTCGCCGGCACCGCAGCGGTGCTCGCCGCGCCGCTGGCCCAAGCCGCCGCCGGCTGCCGGGTGGACTACCGGGTGGACCAGTGGCCCGGCGGCTTCGTCGGCTACCTGACCGTCAACGTCGGCGACACCGCGGTGCACGGCTGGACGGTGACCTGGACGTACCCCGCCGGGCAGCGGATCACCTCAGCCTGGCAGGCCCAGGTCGGCCAGTCCGGGATTGCGATCACCGCGCGCAACGAGTCGTACAACGGCGAGGTGCCGGCCGGCGGCTCGGTCCAGTTTGGGGTGCAGGGCACCTTCACCGGGAGCAACCCGGCGCCCGCCGACTTCGCGCTCAACGGCGTGCCGTGCGACGGCACCCCGGGCCCATCTTCGCCGTCCGCGCCGCCGTCCTCGCCGTCCGCGCCATCGTCGTCGCCGTCCACAGGCCCAAGCACGAGCCCACCGCCGGACGGGGCCGGTTGTGGTACGGCCGCCCTCTGCGACGGCTTCGAGAACCAGACCGGTCCGGCACCGTCCGGCGCCTGGAGCGTCAGCTTCCCCGACTGCCAGGGCGCAGGTGCGGCCAGTGTGGACACGGCGGTCGCGCACACCGGCACGCGATCGGTCCGCGTCGACGGAGCGGCCGGCTACTGCAACCACGTCTTCGTCGGCACGGGCACCAGCGCGCTGGGCTCCGTCTGGTACGCCCGGTTCTACGTACGGCACACCACCGCCCTGCCCGCCGCCCATGTCACGCTCTTGGCCATGAACGACGCCAACGACGGGGACCGGGACCTGCGCATGGGTGGCCAGAACGGCGCTCTACAGTGGAATCGCGAGTCCGACGACGCCACCCTTCCGGAGCAGAGCCCGGCCGGGGTGGCGCTGAGCGTGCCGCTGCCCGTCGACCAGTGGACCTGCGTGGAGTTCGCCGTGGACGGTACGGACGGCACGATGCAGACCTGGGTCAACGGCACCGACGTCGCCGGGCTGCACGCGGACGGCGTGCCCACCCCGAACATCGACTCGCAATGGCTACGCCGGGCCGGTTGGCGGCCGTCACTGACCGATCTGCGGCTGGGTTGGGAGAGCTACGGCGAGGGCTCGGACACGCTCTGGTTCGACGACGTGGCGCTCGGCACGTCCCGGATCGGCTGCTGAGGTCGCCCCGCCTCACGCACTGCAGCCCGCCTCACGCGGCGCCGCCTCACGCGGCGCGGCGCAGCCTCGCCTCGGTCGCGCGGCGTAGATCGGCCAGGTCCACTCCGGACTCGAAGAGGATCTTCGCGGCCAGCCCTTCGCCTTCCCGGATCAATCCCAGCAGGATGTGCTCAGTACCGATGTAGTTGTGCTTGAGCCGCAAGGCCTCCCGCAGCGCCAGTTCCAGCACCTTCCGCGCCCGCGGGGTCAGCCTCCCGGCGGAGCGCCGCCGGCGGCCCAGCAGGCCGCGTGCCGGTGGCGCCGGGGGCGGCGGGTCCAGCGCGTCCGGGCCGAACGTCTCCTCCACCCGGGCCAGCACCGCGTCCAGGTCGATCCCGATGGTGCGCAGCGCCGCCGCATCTTCCTCGCTCAGCATGGCCGGCGCCGGGCCGACCAGCCGCTGCACCTCGGCCCGGACCGCCGCCGCATCGACCCCCGCCTCCCGCAGCACGTCGTAGGCGATGCCGGCGTCCTCCGAGAGCATCGCCAGCAGCAGGTGCTCGGTCCCGATGTGCGGGTGACGCAGCTGCCGCCTCTCCTCACGCGCCCGCATCACCACGGTGCGGGCCTGTGTGGTGAACCGCTCCAGCATCATCCCTCCCTGCTCCGCCCGGCGTACTTCTTGTGCACCGCCTGCTTGCTGACCTCCAGCGCATCGGCGATCTCCTGCCAGGACCACCCCTGCCGGCGGGCGTTGGCGACCTGCAGCGCCTCCAGCGCCTCGGCCAGCCGGCGCAGCGCCAGGGCGGCGCGCAGCCCGACCCGGGCGTCCGGCCCGCTCGCCGCCGCGGCCAGCTCCGTCGCATCACTCACGCTGTCAACCATAGTTGACGAGAGCCAGGCCGTCAACATCTGTTGACACGGCTGGTCGCGAAGCCCAGCCGACCAACCCCGGGCCCGGTCCGCGATCGGGACGCCACCGAGCGGTTACGGCTTGCGGGCAACACCGCAGTACACGTCCATCTCCTCCGGCAGCCCCTCGGTCGCGGCTGGCCGCCACCTGGGCGTGCACACCACGCCCGGTGCGACCAGCTCCAGGCCCTCGAAGAACCCGGCGATCTGCTCCGGGCTGCGGGCGATGTACGGCACTCCGCCGGCGATGCCGAGCTCGGTGGCGTCTTGCCGGGCCTGGGGGTCGACGACGTTGGTGCCGTCGTTGACCACCAGGTAGCTGCCGGGCGCCAGCCCGTCCATCAGCCGCCGGACGATGGAGCGGGCTTCGGTGAGGTCCACCACGTGGCCGAGAATGCCCAGCATGATCAGCGCGACCGGCCGGGTCAGGTCCAATGTGGCCGAAGCCGCGGCGAGGATCCCGTCCGGATCGCGGACGTCGGCGTCCACGTAGTCGCAGGCGCCGTGCGGGCCGCTGGTCAGCAGGGCCCGGGCGTGCGTCAGGACCAGCGGATCGTTGTCGACGTACACGATGCGGCAGGTCGGGTCGACCCGCTGCGCCACCTCGTGGGTGTTGTCCACAGTCGGCAGACCGGTGCCGACGTCAAGGAACTGCCGGATGCCGGCCTCAGCGGCCAGGAAGGTGACCGCGCGGCCCAGGAACCTGCGGGATTCCCGGGCGACCTGAACGATCTGCGGGTACACGCCGATGATCCGCTGGGCCAGCTCGCGGTCGGCGGCGAAGTTGTCCTTGCCGCCGAGGAAGTAGTTCCACACCCGGGCCGAGTGCGGCCGGGTGGTGTCCAACCGGCTGGGCGCTTCGCTCACCGTCGCCATCCCGCGGTCGAGACCAGCGGCGACATGCGGACCACCATCCGCGGGTCGAGCATCAGGTCGCGCATCCGGTCGAGGTCGTGCTCGGTCATGCCCTCTGCGATCAGCTGTTCGCGTAGCTGCGCGGCGCCGCCGGCGAGGAACAGGCAGCCGGCCGACCCGCCCCGCCACGACCGGGCGTGTATCTCGGCGGCGGCGTCGGCCAGGCCGATCTCGTCCATGGCCTCGAC
>JADGHA010000455.1 GCA_019689695.1 Micromonosporaceae bacterium
ACAGCGTGGTGGTCCTGCGCGACGGGGCGGTCGTCGGCCAGCTCGCCGGGCCCGAGGTCAACGAGGACCGCATCATGGGCGCCCTCGCCGCGAGCTGACTCCCGCGGCCGAAGGCGGCAAGCGGTGGCGTACGCCGCCACCGAGGGCGGCGGGCACGCCGCACCACGGCGCACGCGGGGACACGACCGGCTCGCCCTGCCCGGACCCGGCGGCGGCCGGTCGTGTCTGACGGCAGCCCCGGGATCGATCCCGTCATGGCGAAGCTTTGTGTTCCCCGGTGTGAATCATGGGGTGCGGCCCGAGACCCGCAAGCCGGGCGGCGGCCACAATGATCGCGGTCACGGCCCGATCACGCTACGCAGACGGCGGAGGAACCGATGGTCCCGGATTCCCGGGACCTTTTCATGTCCGTCCCCGGTGACCAGGCGCCGGCATCGAGGAGGTCACCGCCTCGGGCCACTACTACAGAATCGGCGACTGCTCCGGGACACCGCTGGTGGAGTATCACCTGAACGTCACGGAGAAGGCGCCGCTGCCCGGCAAGGTCACCTGGACCACCTGACGCCGCCGCGGCGCTCGGTGGCGCCACCCGCCGCCCGCGGCGGGTGGTCGCCCCGCGCAGGCCGCGCACTCCGCTCGCCGGCCGGGCCCTTCACGGGCTCCCCCCGGCCGCGGCGAACGGGATGCGCCACCGGGGCCGAAGCGCCGAAGCCGCGGGCCCTCAGAGCGCCGCCGCACGCTTGCGGTGCGCCGCGCGGTGCGCCCCGCGCCGCCGCATCTCGGCGAGCACCTCCAAAGGACTGGCCAGGAGCCTGGAGAAGGCCAGCTCGGCGGCGCCGATCAGCGTGACGTCGTCGCCGAGCGCCGACACCCGCAGCCGCACCTGTTCACGGGAGATGACCATGGCGTTGGCCTCCACCCTGCGCCGGACCTGCGCCGCCGAGCCCGGGTACACGTCCCGCAGCATGCCCCCGAAGATCACCATGCCCGGGTTGAACAGGTTGATCAGGTTCGCCACGCCGATGCCCAGCCAGTCGCCGACCCGGCGCAGCGCCTCCGCGGCCGCCGCGTCCCCGGCCTCGGCGGCCTCCACCACGGCGCGGACGCCCTCACGCCCGCTCAGCTCGCCCGCGCGGCCCGCGGCCTCGATCAGGGCGTGCTCGCCGACCTCGGCCTCCAGGCAGCCCCGCGAGCCGCACATGCACGGCCGCCCGTCGTACGGGTTCACCATCATGTGCCCCAGCTCGCATCCGTAGCCGCCGTCGCCGTCCAGCAGCTTGCCGCCGACGATGATCCCGCCGCCCACCCCGACGTCCCCGTGCAGGTAGATCAGGTTGTCGAAGCCTCGGCCCACGCCGCGATCGCGCTCGGCCAGCGCGCCGAGGTGGGCCTCGTTGCCGACGAGCACCGGCAGCCCCAGCCGCGCGCCGAGCTCGATGCCGAACGCCTGATCCACCCACCCGATGTAGGGCCCGTACCGCACCGTGCCGTCAGCGGGCCGGATCATGCCGCAGTAGGCGGCGCCGACCCCGACGCACACCGAGCCGGGCCGCGCGCCGCGCCGCAGCTCGCGGCCGAAGCCGGACAGCACGTCGACGACGTCTTCCAGATCCGCGCCGCTGCGGGACCTGGGCGCCTCACGGCGGTCGAGGATCTCACCACCCAGCGCCACCCGGGCGGCGACCAGCCGGTCGACGCGGACGTCGAAGGCCAGCACGTGCACCCGGTCGCGCTCCGGGCGCACCACCAGCGACGGCCGGCCCGCCCTGCCGGTGTCCCCGGGCAACTGCTCGCTGACCAGGCCAGCCGCGCTCAGCTCGGCCGTCAGCGCCATGATCGTGCTGCGGTTCAGGCCCATCCGGTCGGCCAGCTCCGAACGGGAGACAGGCCCGGCCAGGTGCACGTGCCGCAGCAGCTCGCCCAGGTTGCGCCGCCGAATCTCCTCTTGGGACCGACCGGCTCTCGACATTGTGCGCACAGATCCTGACGACTCGGGGGTTCCTCGTTGGCGGGCCGTGGACGGGAAGACGGGGCCGCAAAGCCCCTCTTCGCCTCGAGATTATCAACGGAGGCGGTCGCGGCGGAGCCCCGCGATCACCAACGGGGCTTCCCGCGGCAGAGCCCGCGGCCACGGGGGCGCCTCCTCGCCGCGACGCGCCCAAGCGGATCGCGGGAGCCGCCTTCCGCGCTACTCCCGCCTGCCGCGCCACTCCCGTACGGGACGACCCCCGCCGGGCCGGGCCCGGCACGGGCGGCGTGCTCGCGTAGGGCAGGCCGAGCGCCTGCACCATGTCGCACGCCCGGCTGCCCCGGCACAGCGCGTTCTGGATGCCGATCCCCCCGTTCGCGACGTTGATGGAGACCTGCTGCGTGCCGCGGCTGCTCGTGGACGCCGAGGCGGTGAGCCCGGGCCGGGCGGCGTCCCCGCCGGGCCACGCGGACGGGGCCACGGACTCCCGGTGGCGGGGCGTGTCCCGCCCGTGGATGCGCGCCGCCCCGGCGGGGCTCGCGACGGCCAGCACCGCCATGACCGGCGCGCAGGCGAGGAGACCGATGCCGATCTCCTGTGTGGCCGTCCCGCCGTACCGTTCACACTTCATCGCGCGCTCCCGCCAGCCGCCGCCATCCGCCGGGCGAGCGTCTTTTCACCCGGGCCTTTTCCAGGCTAGTGAGGCGCTCTTCTTCCACACCCCGTCCGCGCGGTGTCTTACGGCATCATTGCCGGAGCGGTCGTACGTCGAGCCGGGGCGGCGGATGCGGATGACGGCGCGAAACCGCCGATTTCGCTTGAACGACGGCGGCGCCCCCGGCGTGAACCTGGCCACGCCGGTTTTCGCCGATCGCGATTCCTGATGCGTTCACCAGCCGTTGGCGTTGATGGGCATGTTCTGCCAGACCTTGCAGAGCCTCGGGCCGGGCCCGCAGAAGGCGCCCTGGTTGCTGATGCGCCCGCCGTTCGTGATGCCGGTCTGCTGCTGGCCGATCATGAAGGTCGGCGCGAACATGCCGTTGAGGTTCTGGTTGAACCGGCCGTTGCCGGACTTGAACTGCCGGGCCTCTGCGCCGGGAGTACGCGCTCGCGTCCTCGGCGGCCAAGCCCCACGCGATCGCCGTCACGAGGACGGCCGGCACCAGGCGGCGCGCCGTCAGGGCCCGAAGCGGTCGCGAGCGGGACACGAGGCGGCGAGGCATCCTGAACTACCTACCAAAACCATGCGGCATGGGCTTTCGTCGTGGACATAAGCAACGTCGACCTCATACC
>JADGHA010000456.1 GCA_019689695.1 Micromonosporaceae bacterium
GCCCCGCCAGCCCAAGAACAAGCCGGCGCCGCCCGTGCCCGTGGCGACGGTGTCGATGCCGTCCTACGAGGACCTGGTCGCCGAGCTGGGCATCGACCCCGACGCGATCTACGAGCAGTTCGACAAGTTGTGGGCGTCCGGCTGGGCGCTGGCCGACGCCCTGGATCTGCTCGGCCCGCTGGTGGGCCCCGTCGACTACGAGCCCGACCCCGAGGACCCCGAGCCGGTCGACGAGCCCACGTCGCTGCTCGGGTTCTGGATTACCTGACCACCGTGATCCCGACCCTGACCGAGACGCCGGAGGAGACCCGATGACCTACCTGTGCAGGTGGCACGACCTAATGCGCTCGCTCGCCACCTACACGCCGCAGCCCTACACGCCGCAGCCGTGCTGGGCGACCCCGACGCACTACGTCTTGGTGCGGGTGCAGACGGAGGACTACGACGCCGAGCTGCTGCGCAACCTGTGCGCCGAGCACGAGGAGATGGCGCGGCGACTGGACGGCTGGGCGTGGTCCCGCAAGAAGCAGGTGGTGCCGGCGTGAGCGACGTGGACGAGCTGGCCAAGGCTCTCGCCGCTGTCCAGGCCAAGCTGCCGCAGATCCACAAGACAGAGACGGCGCAGACGGGCAGCTACAGCTACCGGTACGCGGACCTGGCCGCCGTGTCGAGGGCGATACTGCCGCTGCTCGGCGAGCACGGTCTGGCGTGGATCACCCGGCCGACGGTGCGTGAGGACGGTCGGCTGGTGCTGGCGTACGAGCTGCGCCACGTGTCCGGCCAGTCGATCAGCGGGGAGTATCCGCTGCCGCCACCGGACCGGCCGCCGCAGCAGCTCGGCAGCGCGATCACCTACGCCCGCCGGTACTGCCTGTGCTCGGTGACCGGGGTGGCGCCGGAGTCTGACGACGACGACGCCGCGGCTGCCAGCCGCCGGCCGACGGGGCGTGACGAGTGGGAGCACGCGCAGCCGCGTCAGCAGCGGCAGCGCCAGCCGGGCCGCGAGGAGATCATCGCCAGGGCTCGCCAGGCGATCGCCGACGCCACCACACAGGACGAGCTGGGCAAGATCCTGGACTTGATCGGTCGGCGCGAGTCCGAGGGTGCCATCACCGCGGATGACGCGATCGAGCTGCGGCGGCTGCGGGTGGCCCGGCTGGATGAGTTGTTCCCGGCCGGTGAGCAACAGGCCATCGAGAGCGCCGAGGAATGGCCCGAGACAGCGGAGGTGCCGGCGTGACCCGGGACTGCCCCTACGACGGGACACCGATGCGCCACGACCTGGGGCCCGCCGACGGCCCGGACCCGGTGTACGGGGTGCGCATCGAGAGCGTGTGGCGCTGCGACACCTGCGGCTACGAGCTGGCCGTCCACCAGGACACCTGGTCGGACACCGAGATCCAGCGGAGGGTGGCGGCGTTCATCGCCACCCGAGGGCTCGGATACGAGGAGCGGGTGCGGGTGCTGCGCGAGCAGTACGGGCTGGAGCTCGGGAGCCGGCCGTGCTGAGACGCTACGTGCCGCTGATCCGCCGCCGCGCCATCAAACGCACCCTGATGGCCCGCCGACTGCGCGCCCGCGTCCCGGACAGCGTGCTCGCCGCACTGACAGCCCGCTCGGGTGGCGTGTGCGAGATGCAGCTCGTCGGCTGCCAGGGCCAAGCCACAGACCCGTGCCACCGCATCAAGCGCGGCATAGGTGGCCGGCACGGCGCCGCGAAGCGGTTGTCGGATCGGCTGTCCAACCTGGTGCATGGCTGCCGGATGTGCCACGACTGGTGCCACGCGCGGCCCGCCGAAGCGTACGACTTCGGGCTGATGTTGCGCGAGTGGCAGGACCCGGCCGTGGAGCCGGTGCTGCGCCGCGGCCAGTGGGTGCTGCTCGACGACGACGGGGGATGGGAGGTGCTGGCGTGATGCGGCTGGGCTCGCTGTGCACCGGCTACGGCGGCCTGGACCTGGGTGCCGAGCTCGCGCTCGGGCCGCTCGAGCACGCCTGGCATGCCGAGATCGACCCGGACGCTTCGCGGGTGCTCGCCGCGCACTGGCCCGACGTGCCCAACCTCGGCGACCTCACCGCCGTCGACTGGGCCCGCGTCGAGCCGGTTGACGTGCTCACCGCCGGTTTCCCATGCCAGCCCGTCTCGTCGGCTGGGCAGCGCAAGGGAGTCGATGACGAAAGGTGGCTCTGGGATGACATCGCAGCCGCTATTGGCCGAATGGACCCACGACCCCGGCTGCTCGTGCTCGAAAACGTCCTTGGGCTGCTCACTGCAAACCGCGGGCACGCTATGGCCCGAGTCATTTGTGGACTGGCCGCGCTCGGCTACGTGGGACGCTACCGGGTTGTATCCGCTGCCGACGTCGGTGCCGCGCACCGCAGAGAGCGCGTCTTCGTCGTCGCTTGGCCTGCTGCCGACCCCCCGCGCCTCGGATACCGGGACACCGGGGCGGCGAGCGTCCGAGGGATACAGGCCGCCGCTGTCGCAGGTAGTACTGACGCAGGTGAGCTGACTCTGCTGCCGACGCCCAACGCAGCGCAGGGACGGGGCACCGGCACGCCCTCACGGGAGACAGCCGAGCGGCGCATGTACGTCGAGGGCCGCCGGTTCCTCGACGACGCCGTGGCACTGCTGCCCACCCCGCGTGCATCAGACGGCGCGCATGGTGGTCCGAACCAGCGCGGATCGTCCGGCGGCCTGATGCTGCCGAGCGCGGTCATGCTGCTGCCCACCCCGACCGCGATGGACGCCCACAGTGCGCGTAACGCCACCTCGGGACGCAAGCAGGACAGCAAGCACCACGACGGCTGGACTCTCGGCGACGTGGCGTACGCCGACCGCTGGGGACAGTACGCCCCCGCCATCGCCCGCTGGGAGCAGGTAACCGGCCGCTCGGCACCCGACCCGACCGAGCCCGGCACGAAGGGGCAGCCCCGGCTCTCGCCGCGGTTCGTCGAGTGGCTGATGGGGCTCGAGCCGGGCTGGGTGACCGACCACCTGCCCCGTAACCCCGCGCTGCGGGTGCTCGGCAACGGCGTGGTGCCGCAGCAGGCCGCAGCCGCGATCAGAGAGCTGGTGAGCGCGTGATGGCCCGTGTCCCCGCTCACCGCCGTCGGCGTGACCCGCTGCGCCGCCAGGTGCTCGGCGTCTGGCGGCCGCCACCGTGCCGGATCTGCGGCCGACCCGTCCCGTCCGGCGCGGACCGCTGTGAACAGCCATGTCAACCGCCAGTCGTGAAAGCAGAGGTGAGCAAATGAGCA
>JADGHA010000021.1 GCA_019689695.1 Micromonosporaceae bacterium
GGCGGGCCCAGCCGCTCGGCGGTGGTGGGCGTGCACAGCACCAGCGGGGCCGCCATGGCGAACGCCCGCCCGGCGGTGTCGAGGTTGTCCGGGTGCTGGTCGTGCGAGAGCAGGACAGCGTCGACCGGGCCGGGGGTGCCGGCCGGGCCGGCGGTCTTGGTGAGGGTGCGGTTGCCGATCGGGTAGTCGCCCGGGCCGTCGAAGGTGGGGTCGGTCACGAAGGTGAGGCCACCGAGCGTGAACGCCGCGGTCGGGCCGCCGAAGCGGCGGATCGGGAACGTCATGCGACGAGTGTGCCGATCAAGTGGGACGCGGGGCCGCTGGGGTGGCGGGTATGCGAAATGCGCTACTCCGCGGCGACCTTCTTGTGCTGGCCGCTCGTCTCGGCGACCGAGGCCCGGGCGGTGACCCGTGGGGCGGGGACATCGGTGTCCTCGGCGGCGCGCCCGTTGCCCGTGCTCGGCGCGGGCTTGCTCGGCGCGGGCTTGCCGGGCGCGCTCTGGTCGGACGCCGGCTGCTCCAGGGTGGGCAGCTCGTCCGTGTCGCCGCCGGCCGCGGCCGCCATCACCGCCGCGGCGGCCAGTTCGGCCACCCGCTTCGCCTCCCGCTGCACCCGGGCCCGCACCTCCTTGGCGTGCCGGTCGGCCGCCTCGCGGGCCCGGCGCGCCTCGTCCAGCCGGTTGAGCTCGGCGGTCAGCTCCTGGCGCACCTCGCCGAGCCGCTGCTGCAGCTGCGCCGCCTCCCGCTCGGCGACGGTGGCCTGCTCCCGGGCCTGGCCGAGCCGCTGCTCGGCGGAGGCCAGCTCGGAGTGCATCTGGGCGTGCGCCTCGCGCACCTTGCCGATCTCCTCCTGGACCGCGGCGAGCTGCTGGCGGCGGGTGGCCATCTGCTCCTCGGCGTGCCGGCGGGCGTCCGCCACGTACTGCTGCGCCTCCGCCCGCATGACCGCGATCTGCTGCTCGGCGGCGGCGCGCTGCTTGGCGATCTCCTGCTCGACGCCGGCCCGGCGGTCGGCCAGCTCGCGCTCGACCGCGGAACGCCGTTCCGCGAGCTCCTTCTCGACGCCGGCCCGCCACTGGGCCATCTCCTGCTGCGCCTGCCGGCGAGCCGCCTCGATCTCGCGCTGCAGCGAGGCCCGGGCGGTCTCCCGCATCGCCTCGGCCTCGACCCGGGCGCGCTCCAGCTGCTGCGCGGTGACCTCGGCGACCCGCTTCTTCTCCTGCTCGATGCGCTGCCGGGTCGCCTCGGCGTCGGCGCGCAGCTTGGCCAGCTCCTGCTGGGCCTGGTCCAGCTCGGCGCGGACCGCGGCCCGGCGCTGGTCGTCGGCCTTCTGCTCCTCGGCCCGGCGGGCGGCGAGCGCCAGCTCGAAGTCGTGCATCGCCTTGGCCGCCTGCTGCTGGGCCTCGGCGAGTACCTTCTCCGCCTCGGCCCGGTCGGCGGCCACCTTCTGCGCGGCGCCGGTGGTGATCGCCTCGGCCTGCTGCTCGGCGAGGGTGAGGATCTGCTCGACCATCGGTCCCAGGTGCTGGAAGGAGGCCCGCTCCACCTTGGGCGGCTGGCGGCGCAGCTCCTCCAGCTCGGCCTGCAGCTGACTGACCTGCGCGGACAGCTCCTGGACCTGCGCAAAGGCCTGCTCGCGCTCGGCCGCGAGGGTGGCGATCTCCGCGTCGGCCCGGGCCACGTACCGGTCGACCTGTCGTTTGTTGTACCCCTTCAGGGTCAGCTCGAAGTTCGGCTGCGACGGTATGTCCTCTCGTAGCGCGAACAGCTCACCACCGTTGGACACTGTGGGCTCCTCCAAACGATCGCGACCGTCCACCTGCACGTCCCGCTACGCTACCCGTCCAGTATCGGCCCTACCGCCGGACGCCGAACAGGAAGAGTCTCCCGCACCATCGCCCCTGGCGTGCGCAAATTGACCTCAACCACACTTGAGGTGTCAGGCTCGGCCTATGAAAGCGGTGTGGTGGACGCGAACCGGCCCGCCGGACGTGCTCGTCCCCGGCGAGGCGCCCGACCCCGAGCCGGGGGCGGGCCAGGTGCTCATCCGGGTGGCGCTGGCCGGAATCTCCTTCATCGAGACCTTGGTCCGGGCCGGGCGCGCGCCGCGCCCCGCGGTCGCGCCTCCGGCCATCCTGGGCAACGCGGTCGGTGGGACGGTCGTCGCGGTCGGGGAGGGCGTCGACCGTGCCCGGGTCGGAGAGCGGGTGGTCGCCAGCATGCACGGGTCAGGCGGGTACGCGGAGCTGGCCGTGGCCGACGCGGCCGATGCCATCGCCGTGCCGGACGGGGTGCGGCTGGCCGATGCGGTCGCCCTGGTCACCGACGGCCGGACCGCGCTGGGCCTGCACCTGCGCGCGCAGCCGAAGCCCGGTGAGACGGTCCTGGTCACCGCCGCCGGCGGCGGCCTGGGCGTCCTGCTCAGCCAGCTGGCCATCGCGGCTGGCGCCCGGGTGGTCGCCACGGCGGGCAGCGAGCGCAAGCTGGAGCTCGCGCGCCGCCTCGGCGCCGTGGCCGCGATCGACTACACCGCGTCGGACTGGCCGCGACGGCTCGCCGCCGCCGCCCCGAACGGCCTGGATCTCGCGTACGACGGGGTGGGCGGAACGGTCGGCCGGACCGTCTTCGACGCGGTGGCGCCCGGCGGACGGTTCGTGGTACACGGGCTGGCCAGCGGTTCGGCGACCGACACCAGTGAACCGGCGAAGCCGGTGACCGTGATCGGGCTCGGCGAGCTCGCCTCCATCGCGTCGTCGGCGCGCGAGTTGGCGGCCAGGGCACTGGCCGAGGGCGCCGCCGGCCGGCTGCGCCCGGTCGTCGGGCAGACCTATCCGCTGGAACGCGCGGCGGCCGCGCACGCGGCGATCGAGCGGCGGGAGACGCTGGGTAAGACCCTTCTGGCGGTGTCCGGGCACGCGGTGTGACATGGTGCGTGCATGCGGAAGTACGTGATCATGGGGGTGCAGGGGAGCGGCAAGGGCACCCAGGCGGGGATGCTGGCGGCCGACTACGACCTGACGCACATCAGCGTCGGGGACATCTTCCGCTGGCACGTGCAGCAGCACACCAAGATCGGCGCGCAGGTGCGCCGGGTGATGGCGCAGGGCCAGCTGGTCGGCGACGACCTGGTCGAGTCGGTGGTGCGGGAGCGGCTGGCCTGGCACGACTGGAACTACGGGTTCGTGGTGGACGGCTTCCCGCGCAACCGGCGGCAGGCGGAGTTCTTCCTGGAGAGCTACGACATCGACGCGGTGATCCACTTGGACCTGCCGGACAGCGAGGTGCGCCGCCGGGTGCTCGCCCGCCGGCTGTGCTCGCGCTGCGGCCTGGACTACAACCTCATCGCCCACCGTCCGAAGGAGGAGGGCCGGTGCGACGTCTGCGCCGGGGAGCTGGTCAGCCGCGAGGACGACACCGAGGAGGCGCTGGCCGCCCGGCTGGCCGACTACCACGCCAAGACCGACCCCGCGCTGGAGCTGTTCCGGCGCAAGGAGTACGTGGTCACGGTGGACGCGCGGCCGGCCAAGGAGGAGGTGCAGCGGACCATTCGCAAGCATCTCGGGCTGGCCTAACCGCCCCGAAGTCGATCGACCGGGGGTACGCTCAGCCATGGTCCCGGGTGGGGCCGCCGCCTAATCGCCCTCGGGCGAGCCGGGGAACCACCGCAAGTGGGGTGAATCCGCACCAGCGGTAGGGAGCCTTCCATCCCGAACCCGTCAGCTAACCCGGCCGGCGGCTGGACGGAAGGAACAATCTGTTGACCCCCATCAGTCCCGTACGCGGGCGGGTGTCGCTGGTCGTGGCCGTGGTACTGGCGTGCCTGGTCGGCGCACCGGCGCTCGTCGCGGCGCCGGCGATGGCGGCGCCCGGCGCGGACCCGGAGGGCGGCACGAAGCAGCTGCGCGACCAGCTGGACGCCGCGTCCCGCGGGTTCCTCGAGGCGAAGGCGAAGCTCGCCAGCTCGCAGCAGCGGCAGCGGCAGCTGACCGCGGACCTGGCCCGGATCGAGGCCGAGGTCGCCGAAGAGACCGAGACCCTCGGCGAGCTGGCCGCGCTCGCCTACCGGACCGGGCGGCTGGGCCCGCTCGGCGCGCTGCTCGACAGCGACTCGCCGGACGGCTTCCTGGACCGCGCGACGACCCTGTCCGCGGTCGCCGCCAACGAGAACCAGGCGGTCCGCGCGCTGGAACGCAGCAAGGCGGCGGCCGCGCAGGCCAAGGCAGCGGTGGACCGGGAGGTCGCCGAGCAGCGGCGGCAGCTGGCCATCATGCAGGCCCGCAAGCAACAGGCGGAGAAGGCGCTGGCGGATGCCGCCCAGTCGGCCGGCTCCGGGACCTCCGGGGGCTCCTCGTCGGGCGGCTCTGCGCCGAGCGGGAGCGGCAGGGACAGCTGCAGCGTGGACGACCCGACCACCGACGGCTGCATCACGCCGGTCATGCTGTTCGCGCTGAAGGAGGCCAAGGCGGCCGGGTTCACCCGGTTCGTCTCCTGCTACCGCGACGGTGGATCCGGTGAGCACCCGAAGGGTCGGGCCTGCGACTTCTCCGCCACCAGCGGCGGCTTCGGCGGCGTGGCTACCGGTGACGCCCGCACCTACGGCGACAACCTGGCCAACTACTTCATCCGCAACGCCGACCGGCTGTCCGTGCTCTACGTGATCTGGTTCAAGCGCATCTGGCTACCCAGCAGCGGCTGGAAGGAGTACACCGGCGGCAACGGCGACCCGTCCAGTGACCACACCAACCACGTGCACCTGTCGGTGACGTAGCACCCCAGGGGCGATCAGGGGTTGACCAGCTTGGGGTGGGCGCGCACGAACGCGTCCACGGTGTCACTGCGGACCGCTGCGAAGTAGGTCTTGGCCACCGAGTCCAGCTGCTCGCCGCGGTAGCCGCTCCCGCGGCCCACGCCGTGCCCCGGCAGGCCGACCAGGACCATGGTGCTGGGCCGTAGGTTGCGCAGCGCGTACGCGTACTCGGTAGCCTTCCGGCCGCGACCGTCGAAGATCAGCGTCTTGCCCAGCGCCCGCAGCACCTGGTCCAGCCGGACCGGGTTGGTGACCAGGTCCCGGGTGAGCACCTGGCCGACCAGCGCCCTGATCAGCTGGCGCTGGTGGCGCTGCCGGTCGTAGTCGCCGTTCGGCAGCCCGTAGCGCTGCCGGGCGAAGTCCAGCGCCTGCCAGCCGTTGAGGTGGTTCATTCCCTTGGGGTACACCTTCTGCGGGCCGACGTAGCCGGTGCTGGACGCGCCGGGCGGGCGGTGCTTGCCATCCGGTCGTAGGTGGATCGAGGCCACCCGGTGGTCCACGTACAGGTCGACGCCGCCGACCGCGTCCACCAGCTTGCGCATGCCGCTGAAGCTGAGCACCGCGCCGGCGTCGAAGCGGGCGATCCCGGTGTAGGCGCTGACCGTCCGGGCCAGCAGTTGGAACCCTTGCGTGGGGTCCGGGATCGAGGTGCCGGGCACCCGGCTGCCGTAGCTCATGGCGTGGGTGAGCTTGGTCCGCTGGCCGGGGAAGCGCGCCTTGGCGAACGCGGGTATGTCCACCAGCAGGTCGCGGGGGAGGGAGGTCAGGTACGCGTGGCGGAGGTCCTTCGCCACGTGCAGCAGCATGACCGCGTCGGCGTGCGGCTGCCAGGTGGGAATGCTCTCCCGGGTGTCGATGCCGACGATGAGGATGTTCAGCGGCCCGGTGATATCGGCGCCGGCCGGCGGGCTGGGCGTGGCCGAGGGGCTCGGCGACGCGGGGCTCGGGGCGGATGAGCCGAACAGGTCCGCGGACGGCACCTCGTACCGCGACCGAAGGGAGTAGGTCACCGCGACGCCACCGCCGGTGAGCAGGACGACGACGCCGACGAGGAGCGCCACCAGCCTCGGCCGGCGCCACCACCGCGGTCTGGCAGGGCTGGGCACCCCGGTCATCGGCCGACTCCTTCCGGTCACCGTGCTGCCGGCCGCCCGCCGCTGGACGTCCGGGCGCGGCTTACGAGGTTGCCGGGTGACCTTAAGTCGGGTCCGGCTGGTGGCGCAACGGCGCGTCGCCCCGGCGGGACAGGCCGGATCGGGCCCGCTCCACCGCGATACAGCGGTCCTCGACGTAGTCGATGCCGGCCTCGGCGGCGATCTTGCGGCCCTCGGCCGAGGTGATGCCGAGCTGCAGCCAGACCGCGGGTGCGCCGATCGCCACTGCCTCCCGGACCACCTGTGCCGCGTCGCTGGATGGCCGGAACACGTTGACCAGGTCGACCGGCTCAGGGATGTCGGCCAGGGTGCGGTACGCGGTCTCGCCGAAGATCTCGTCGGCGTACGGGTTGACCGGGATGATCCGCCAGCCGTGCCGCTGCATCTCGGCGGGCACGCGGTGCGCGGTCTTGTCCTCGTCCCGGGAGGCGCCGACGACGGCGATGACGGCCGCGTCCGCGAGTATCTGTGTGGGGCTTTTCATCTTGCCAGCCTACCGCCGGAGAATTTTTCTCCCCGGAACCCATCCGTCCCGACCGGCCAGGCGAAGCACTGGCGTCAGTCGCACCTCCCGGCAGCAGATGCTCCATTGTGGACGCGGGTCGGCGTGCCGGCTCGCGGTGGGGGGAAGGATAGGCATCCGGTCCGGCCTGATCCCCGGGTTCCAGAACTTCACCGGGAAGACCCAGGCCGACATGCTGCGGCTGAACACCGCCATCCCGCCGTCCGACAAGCCCAGCCCGCTGGGCCTGCTCGGCGGTGACCTGGCCGGCTTCCCCAACGGCCGCCGGGCGACCGACGACGTCGTCGCGATCGAGCTGAAGGCGGTCGCCGGGGCCACCTACGCCCTGGTGGACAAGGACTACAAAGTGGACGATGCGGTCCAGGTCCTCGACGACGGCGTCACCGCCGATGACGTCAGTGCGCCCTACCTGAACCGCTTCCCGTACCTCGGCACGCCGTACAGCGGCTACAACAACCCGTCCTGAGTGCCTGGCCACACGCCCCGATGGAGGTCCACAGTGCACGCCCATCACCATGACCACCAGCTCGGCCCGTCGCCGGCCGCCAGCGTGATGCTCGACCTCGGACCGCAGACCGGCGTGCTCATCATCCACGCCACCGAGCGCGAGCACCTGCAGGAGATCGAGATCAGCGGCGGCACGGACACCGGCGCGAAGCGCACCCACGCCGCAGCCCGCGAGCGGGTCCTGCCCGACCGAGTGGTGGACGCGGCCGTCTATCCCGGCCTGACCGTCGGGCGGTACACGGTATGGCGGGACGCTGGAAGGCCGCACGGCGTGGCCACCGTGGTCGCCGGGTCCGTCACCGAGTACGTGTACGCACAGCGATCCTCCACCTCCCTAAGGTGACCGAGGAGGCGTCGGGCGAAGCGCCCTAGGTGTGCGCATTCCGCACGAATAGCCGCCGAACGCATGGAACCTGCCGCTGGTCGATGCACCCTCACCCGGCACCCGTCGCTGGTCTTAAGGTTTGCCCGTCGCTGGCCTTAAGGTGTGGATTGTCGGCAGTGGGAGTTGACATGAGCAGACGCCAGCGGCTCGTCGACCGACGGCACTGGGCGAGCCTGAAACCGTTCGGTATCGGCGAGGGCCGGCCGAACAACTACCTGGAGATCGTCAAGGCGGTCCGGGAGAACCGCGACCGGCTCGGGTACGCGTGGCGGATCCTCAGGAACGGCACGTGTGACGGTTGTGCCCTGGGCACCAAGGGCATGCGTGACTGGACCATCGATGAAATCCACCTGTGCAACATCCGGCTGCGCCTGCTGCGGCTGAACACCATGCCCGCCATGGACGCGGGGGTGCTGGCCGACGTCGGCGCGCTCTCCGGCCGGTCCAGCGCTCAGCTGCGCGACCTCGGCCGGCTGCCGCAGCCGATGGTGCGGCGGGCCGGCGAGCCGGGCTTCACGCCGACCGACTGGGACACCGCGCTCGACCTGGTCGCCGGGCGGCTGGCGCAGACCGACCCGCACCGCTTCGGTGTGTACCTGACCAGCCGCGGCGTGCCCAACGAGAACTACTTCGCCGCGCAGAAGGCGGTCCGTGCCCTGGGCAGCAACTCGATCGACAACGCCGCCCGGATCTGCCACTCGCCGAGCACGTTCGGCCTCAAGGCCGCGCTCGGGGTGGCCGCCACCACCTGCTCGTACTCGGACTGGATCGGCACCGACCTGATCGTGTTCATCGGCTCCAACGTGGCCAACAACCAGCCGGTGGCGATGAAGTACCTCTACCACGCCAAGAAGGCCGGCACGAAGGTCGCCTGTGTCAACGCCTACCGGGAACCGGGCATGGCGCGCTACTGGGTGCCGTCCAATGTGGAGAGCGCGGTCTTCGGCACCCGGGTGACCGACCGGTTCTTCGACATCAACGTCGGCGGCGACATCGGCTTCCTCAACGGCGTGCTCAAGCACATGGTGGAGCGCGACTGGGTGGACCGGTCCTTCATCGCCGAGCACACCACCGGCTTCGACGCGCTGGCGGACGCCCTGCGCGGGCAGTCCTGGGACGAGCTGGAGGCGGTGGCCGGCACCAGCCGGCAGGAGATGCTGGCACTGGCCGAGATGCTGCACCAGGCGAAGACCGCGGTGCTGGTCTGGAGCATGGGCGTCACCCAGCACGAGTTCGGCGAGGACAACGTGCGGGCCATCATCAACCTGGGCCTGGCCAAGGGGTTCGTCGGCCGGGACAAGTGCGGGCTGATGCCGATCCGCGGTCACTCCGGCGTGCAGGGCGGCGCCGAGATGGGCGCCTACTCCACGGTGCTGCCCGGCGGCGGCCCGATCGACGAGGCCGGCGCGGCCCGGTTCAGCCAGTTGTGGGGGTTCCCGGTGCCCTCGTGGACCGGGCTGACCGCGGCGGAGATGATCGACGCCGGGCACGCCGGCGCGCTCGACGTGCTGATCAGCTCGGGCGGCAACTTTCTGGAGGTGCTGCCGGATCCGGCGTACTGCCGGGAGGCGCTGGCCCGGATCCCGCTGCGGGTGCACATCGACATCTGCCTGTCGTCGCAGATGCTCGTCGACCCGGCGGAGACCGTGGTGCTGCTGCCGGCGCAGACCCGGTACGAGATGGCGGGCGGGGTCACCGAGACCTCGACCGAGCGGCGGATCATCTTCAGCCCGGAGGTGCCGGGTCCGCGCGTACCGCAGGCGTGGCCGGAGTACCGCATCTTCGGTGAGCTGGCCGCCCGGGCCCGGCCGGAACTGGCCGACAAGGTGCGCTACGCCGGGACCGCGGAGATCCGCGCGGACATCGCCCGCGCCGTCCCGGCGTACCAGGGAATCGAGAAACTGAGCAAGTTCGGCGACTCGGTGCAGTACGGCGGGCCGCACCTGTGCGCCGGGTGGACGTTCCCCACGCCCGACGGCCGGGCCCACTTCTCGGTGGTGGTACCGCCACGGACGCAGCGTCCAGATGGGACTTTCGTGGTCGCCACCCGCCGGGGCAAGCAGTTCAACAGCATGGTGCACGAGCGGTCGGACCCGCTCACCGGCGCGGTGCGCGAGGCCGTCCTGATGAACCCGGCAGACGCCGACCGGCTCGGCCTCGCCGACGGCGACCCGGTCACCCTGACCAGCGCGACCGGGAAGTTCCGCGGCCGGGTGCTGCGGGCGCCGATCACGCCGGGCAACCTGCAGGTGCACTGGCCCGAGGGCCAGGTCCTGATCGACCGGACCCGCCGCTCGCCGCAGGCCGTGATGCCGGACTACAACGCGGTCGTGACCATCGAGGCGGAGACGACGTGATGCGGACCAGCCGGTGGCGGCTCGCGGCCGCTGGCGCGCCGCTCCAGCTCGCGCCCGGTGGCCGGAGGCGCGGCAAGCCACCTGAGCCCCAGGCCACCTGAGCCTCAGGCTACGTGCACGACCGGCCGGCGGGGCACGTCCGGTTCGACCCGGCGCAGCACCTCACGGGTGATGGGCGCTATCTCGCCGACCCCGAAGATGAGGTACTTGAGCCCGTTGATGATCGGGTTCCCCTCGGTCCAGTTGAAGTAGACGTGCGGCCGCTTGCCCGTCCGGTCGCGGATGTGCAGCAGCATCGCGGCGATGCTGTTGGCTACCGTGGGACTACGCACCTTCAGGATGCGGTAGCCGAACCGCCGCTCGCCGACCGCCGCCAGCCTGGCCGAGAACTCCGAGGTGTCGTCGAGGGTCACCTCGAGGAACAACACCGGGGTCTCCGGCGCGAGGTGGTGCACCTCGCGCAGGCTCGCCTCCTTCTCGCGGTACTCGTGCTCGTCGCGCAGGTCCGGCTCGTTCGGCAGGATGTGCACCTGGCCGTCGGTGGTCGCCTCGGCCAGCAGCTGCCGGGCCAGTGGGTCGAGCCGCACCTCGGTCGCGCGTAGCTCGAGCGATCGGTGGATCCGGGAGAGCAGCGACGCGGCGACGATGCCGACGATGAAGAAGGCGCCGATCTGCGCGCCTTCCGGGCGTTCGATGATGTTCGCGATCGTGGTGTAGCCGACCGCCCCGGTAATGATGGCGAACGCCCAGGTGCCGCGGCGGGAACCGGCGCGCCGCACGGCCAAGGTCACCGCGAACGCGGCGGAGAGGATGAGCACCAGCACGCCCGTGGCGTAGGCCCCGCCCTGGGCGTCCACATCGGCATCGAAGAGGATGGTGACCAGGAACGCGATCGCGGTGAAGACCAGCACCAGCGGCCGGATCGCCCGGGCCCACTCCGGCGCCATCCCGTAGCGCGGCAGGTACCGGGGCACCACGTTGAGCAACCCGGCCATGGCCGAGGCGCCGGCGAACCACAGGATCAGGATGGTGCTGATGTCGTAGCCGGTGCCGAATACCTCGCCGAGGTACTTGTGGGCCAGGTACGCCAGGGCCCGCCCGTTGGCCCGGCCACCCGGCTGGAAGTCCTGCTCGGGAATGAGCACGGCGGTGCTGAAACTGCTGGTGAGGAGAAAGATGCTCATGATCACCGCGGCGGTGGTGAGCAGCCGGTGCGTACCGCGGATGCGCCCGGCCGGCCGTTGCGGCAGGTCGTCGGGACCGCCGGTGATCTGTGGCATCACCAGCACCCCGGTCTCGAAGCCGGACAGCCCGAGCGCGAGCTTGGGGAAGACCAGCACCGCGACCGCCACCGCGGCCAGCGGGCTGGTGTGCTCGGTGGTCAGCACGCGCCACCAGTCCTCGACGGCGGTCGGCCGGGTGAACACGTGCCAGAGGGACACGGTCAGCACCACCACGTTCACTGCGAGGTACACCGCCACCAGCACGACCGCTATGCCGATGGCCTCGGTGAAGCCGCGCAGGAACACCGCGCCGAGCAGCCCGAGCAGCACCAGGGTGACCAGCAGCTGGCGGCCGTCGAGCGCGTCCGGTGTGTACGGGTTCTGCAGCAGGTGCGTGCTGGCGTCCGCCGAGGACAGCGTTATCGTGATCATGAAGTCCGTGGCCACGAACCCGAGCAGGGCCAGCACCAGCAGCTTCCCCGCCCACCAGGAGAGCAGCCGTTCCAGCATGGCGATCGATCCCTCGCCGTGTGGGCTCTCCACCGCGACCCGGCGGTAGACCGGCAGCGCTCCGGCGAGCGTGACCAGCACGAGTACCAGCGTGGCGATGGGTGACAGCGCGCCGGCGGCGAGCGCGGCGATGCCCGGTTGGTAGCCGAGCGTGGAGAAGTAGTCCACACCGGTCAGGCACATCACGTTGTGCCAGCGGTGGGTGCGCTGCGCCTGCGGCCGCCCGTGCGGGCCGGGGGCGTGGTTGGCCTGCTCGGCGAGACCGCTCAGCAGCCAGGTGCGTAGCCGGCGTACGGACACAGCATTCCCCGCCGCTGCCATTCCGAACCCCCGTGCCATGGCGATCTAGGGACGATGCTATGCGCGTAAAAGCCGCTGCGAGCGGGACTGAGCCATAATCAGCCGGTGACCAAGTGGGAGTACGCGCGCCTGGAGTACCGTGCGGCCGGTACCCTCGGCGCCGACCGGTACATGGACTGGGAGGCGTCCTTCCACCATGCTGGCGGTGTGCTGCGGTGGGGGACCGACGAGCGCTTCGACGACCTGCGCCACCTCAACCGGGCCGGCGCGGCCGGTTGGGAGGCGTACCACCGGGGGGTGCGGTGGTACAACGACGAGCCGCACCGGCTCTTCGCCGTGACCTACTCGCTGAAGCGGCCGGTGTCCTGAGCCGCCGTCACGGCGTCACGGTCACCAATGGTGCTCCGGGCCGCGCGGCGTGGTCCATCGCGGCCGGGAGGTCCGCCAGCGGGTAGCAGGCGATGTCGATCCGTTCCAGGTCCAGGTGGGCGCAGGCGGCCAGCCGCATGAGCCCGGCCGGGGCGGCCGGCGGGTACATGGCGCTGCCGATGATCTCCTGCCGGCCCGCGGTCAGCTGCGCGTAGTCGACCGGCAGCGGCACATCCATGCCGCCCATCAGGACCAGCCGCCCGCCGCGGCCCAGCGCGCCGAGCGCGGCCAGCGTGGCGGCCGGCATGTCGGCGCCGTCGGCCAGGTCCAGGGCGCAGTCCGCGCCGCCCGCGCCGCTGGCGTTGTCCTCCCAAACCGCCCGGCGCAGCGCTTGCGCGTCCACCCCGGCGTCGCCGGTGTACTGGACGGTCGTGACGCAGCTGAGCATCTGCAGCCGCTCCAGTGCGTCCTGGTCGTGCCCGGCGGCCACCACCCGGGCGGCGCCCATCGCCAGGGCGACGTTGACCGCGGCGGCACCGTACCCGCCGTCGGCCCCGTTCACGACGACCGTGTCGCCGGCCGCAAGGCGCCCGCGCAGCAGGCCGCCGTACGGCACGAGGCAGCGGTTGAGGACGGCCAGCCGTGCCCCCGGCACCGCCTGCAGGGCCGCCGGTATCGGGACGGCGCTCGCCGCCGGTACCATCGCCAGCTCCGCCAGCGTGCCTTCCGGCCAGTCGTTGAGCAGCGCGTCGGCCGCCGGTCGCGCGGTCATGCACAGCAGGGCCTCGGCGGGCTCGGGGACGTGCTCCGCAGCGGTCACGTACCCGGTCAGCAGCACCCGCTGGCCCGGGGACAGCCCGTACACGCCGGTGCCCACCTGCTCGATGACGCCCACGCCGTGTGTGCCCGGCGTGAAGGTGCCCCGCGGCGCGTGGTAGGACGGCAGCTGCCCGGAGACGAACGCCCGGAGGTGACCGGGGAGCGAGGCGGCCTCCATCCGTACCAGCACGCCGCCTGGTCGGATCGGCGGCGGGGGTGTGTCCACCCACTCGAACGAACCATCGGACAGGCTCAACCGCCACGCCTTCACCGCCGGATCCGTGTCCACACCGTGCCCGCCCAAACGCCTAGACTCCAGGCGTGGAAGCCATCCGCGTACAACAGCACGGCGGGCCGGACGTACTGGTGATGTCGCAGGTCGACACGCCGCAGCCCGGACCTGGTCAGGTACTGGTCCAGCTCGCCGCGGCCGGAGTCAACTTCGTCGACACGTACTTCCGCACCGGCCTGTACCCGCGGCCGGTGCCCTACACGCCTGGTGGCGAGGGCGCCGGGACGGTCATCGCGGTCGGCGACGGCGTGAGCACCCCTCAGGTGGGTGACCGGGTCGCGTCGACCGAGTTCGATGGATCGTACGCCCGGTTCGCCCTCGCCGCGGCCGACCGGGTGGTGGCGGTGCCCGACGGCGTCAGCGACGAGCAGGCCGCCGCCGTCCTGCTGCAGGGTATGACCGCGCACTACCTGCTACATGACAGCTATCCGGTGCGGCCGGGTGACACCGTGCTGGTGCACGCCGCGGCGGGCGGGATGGGGCTGCTGCTCACCCAGCTCGCCGCCAAGCTCGGCGCCCGGGTGATCGGCACCGCCTCCACGCCGGAGAAGCGGGAGCTGGCGCGGCAGGCCGGCGCGGCCGAGGTCATCGGGTACGACGACGTGCCCGGCCGGGTGCGCGAGCTCACCGGTGGCGAAGGCGTGCCTGCCGTGTATGACGGCGTGGGCCGGGACACCTTCGACGCCAGCCTGGCCAGCCTGCGTCCACACGGGACTCTCGTGCTGTACGGGTACGCCAGCGGGCCGGTTCCGCCGTTCGACCTGAACCGGTTGCAGCTGGGCGGCTCGCTCTACGTGACCCGGCCGACGTTGGCGCATTTCGTCGCGTCCCGCGAAGAGCTGGCCCGGCGGGCCGGCGACGTGTTCGGCTGGGTGGCCGACGGCACCCTGTCGGTGGCGATCGGCGGCCGGTACCCGCTCGCCGAGGCCCGCCGCGCCCACGAGGACCTGCAGGCGCGGCGCACCACCGGCAAACTGCTACTGGTCCCGTAGCTCTCGGTACGCCCGGGCGGAAAGCGGGACGAACACCGCGGTCAGCAGCACCGGCCACCGCGCCGCCAGCAGCGGGCCGTGCTGCGCGGCCCAGGAGCCGCCGCCCCAGCCCGGGTTGCCGAACAGTTCGCGGGCGGCCGAGGCGGTCGCGGACAGCGGGTTCCGCCGTGTCAGCGCCACCTCACTGCGAGACCGCAGCCGAGCAGGACGCCCAGGCCGGCCGCGGCGTTCACCATGTCCGCGGCGGCCCGGCCGATCAGCACCGCGGACGAGGCCATCGACATAAGCCGGAACCGGCCGGCAGCCCCGGTCTCAGGACCCGCGCTCGGCGGGTTCCAGCTCCGCCTCCAGCTTCTCGCGGGGGACGGTGAGGGCGGTGACGCCCCTGCGGCGCAGCCGAGGCAGCGCAAACGCGCCCAACACGGCACCGCCCAGCACGCCGACCACGAGGACCGAGACGACCACCGCCAGCGTGCTACCCCCGCCCGAGTCCGAGCCCTCGTCCGCGGCGGGCTCCGCCGCGTCCTCGACCGCCGCGCCACCGCCGTGCGCGCTGTGGCCCTGGCCGGTCGCGGCGCTGGGCGGGTCCAGCTCCACCGTTGCCTCAGATCGGGTGACCGTACCGTCGGAGTAGGTCTGCACCAGCCCCAGGACGATCCGGTCGGTGGCCGGCATGGGGCCCGCCTCGACCTCCAGCACGGACGACTTGCCGGGCTTGAGCGCCCGCCCGGGCATCGTGGTCCAGGTGATCGCGGTGACCACCCGGTCGACCTGTGTGCCGTGCACCCCCTGGATCGGGCGGTCCAGCTGCTTCTCGGTGAGGGCCGGTGCCCAGTCCGGCGCGGAGAGCGGGTAGACCTCCGCGATCGGGGTCTCCTGCGGCAGCAGCACCTGCACCTTCGTGGTGCTCGCGGTGCGGCTGCTGGTGGTGACCGTGAAGGCCAGCCGAGCCGGCGCACCCTGCACAGGTTTGGCCCGCGTCACTGAACTGGAATCGGTTACGGTGAGCTGGGTCGGCGTCACCGTGATGTCGGCGGACGCGGGCGCGGCCCATGCGATCGCACCGGCGATCGCGGCCCCGCACGCGGCCGACACGATCCGGGTAGCGGTCCGCATGACGAGTAGTTCGGATTCCGCCCGGGAAAAGTTCAACGCCCGGACGATCGTGTGGCACACTCCCGCGGCAGACATCTTTCCTGTCGAAACGGATGACGATATGGATCTCCAGCGGATACAGGCCGAGACGCGGCTGATCGTCCGGCAGCGGGTGCGGCTGATGGTCAACCAGTACGAGGTGCACGCGGCGCAGCCGGACGGTTCGGAAGGTCCGCTGCTGGCGTTCGCCCAGCAGAAGCGGATGGCCCTCAAGGAGCAGGTCACCCTCTACGCCGACGACACCAAGCAGCAGCCGGTGCTCGGGTTCAAGGCCCGCCAGGTCCTCGACCTGGGCGCGACCTACGACGTGACGGACGCCAACGGGACGCCGATCGGGCTGTTCCGCAAGGACTTCGCCAAGTCACTGCTGCGCTCCACCTGGATCCTGGAGCAGCCCGGGCTGGGCGCGGTCACCGGTCAGGAGCGCAGCATGCTGGTGGCCATCCTGCGCCGGTTCGTCGACTCGCTGTCCTGGCTGCCGTACCACTTCGACTTCGTCCTCGACGGCCGGCCGGCGTTCTCCGTGGTGAAGAAGTGGGGGCTGCGCGACCGCTACGTGGTCGACGTGCACGACCCGCGGATGGACCGGCGGCTGGTCATCGCCATGGCGGTGGCGCTGGACGCGCTGCAGGCGCGCTGACCCGCGGCCGCCGCGGTATGTTCAGGCAGGCCCGTCACGGACGATGATGGGCCCATGACCGAGCTCGCCGCGGCGGACCTCGCCGAAGCCGCAACGCACGCCGCCGGCCGGGCCGCCCACCGCGCCGGAGTACGCGTGCGCGACCTGCGCGACCTGGCCGAGCTGCAGCTGGCGACGGCGGTGTTCGGCGAGGTCTGGCCGTCCGGCCCGGGCGGCGCGCCGTGCACGCTGGACATGTTGCGGGCGTTGACCAAGGCCGGCAACTACGTCAGCGGGGCGTTCCGGGCAGGCGAGCTGGTCGGCGCCTGCGTCGGGTTCTTCGGCCCGCCGGCCCAGGCCGCGATGCACAGCCACGTCGCCGCGGTCCTGCCGGGAGTGCGCAACCGCGACGTGGGGTTCGCGATCAAGCTGCACCAGCGGGCCTGGGCGCTGCGGCGTGGGGTGGCCCGGGTGTCCTGGACCTTCGACCCGCTGGTCAGCCGCAACGCGTACTTCAACCTCGGCAAGCTGGCCGGCGACGCGGTCGAGTACCTGCCGAACTTCTACGGCGAGATGGACGACGCGGTCAACGCCGGCGACGAGTCCGACCGGCTGGTGGTCGACTGGGACCTGCGGTCCGCGCGGGTGGTCCGGGCGACGGAGGGCGCACCGCCCGCCCCGGCGGCCTCGCCGGAAGCCCTGCTGGCAGGTGGGGCCGCCGTCGGGCTCTCGCCGGACCAGCGGGACCGGCCGGTGGTCGGCACGCCGGCCGGCCCCGTGGTGCTGGTCGGCATCCCGCGGGACATCGAGTCGCTGCGCCGGTCCGACATGGACACCGCGCGGGCGTGGCGGTTCGCGCTGCGCCAGGTCCTGGGCGGACTGCTGGCCGAAGGCGCGCGGGTCACCGGCTACCTGAGATCCGGCTGGTACGTGGTCAGGACCGCATAGCCCGTCCGGCTCGGCTACCCGGACAGCCCGGTCGCCCGCCGGAACCGGCGCCGCAGCCGGGCCAGCAGGCCGGGCAGCGCGGCCAGGCCGATCAGCTCGGTGCGGCACTCCTGGCAGGTGCGCAGGTGCGTGTCGAGCTCCCGCCGCTCATCCGCCGGCAGGGCACCGAGCACATAGGACGCTACCGAGATACGGTACGGGCACCGCGGCGGCCAGGTCATCGGCGTTGCTCGTCTGGCCCGTGCCGGTCCAGCCAGCCCGGCCACAGCCGGCGGGCGACCCGGGCCGGCAGCCGGCCGCCGAGGTGCATCGCCCGCCACGCCCCGCGGTACCCGGGCAGCACGCCGGAGGCGACCAGGATGTGGCCGAGCAGAACGGGCGTGACCGCGTACGTGGCCCACTTGTGCAGCCGGTTCAGCCAGACGAAGGCCGGCCCGCCGACCACCTGCGTCAGGCCCACCCCGGTGCCGACGAGCACCACCAGCAGCACCAGCACGGCCAGGTTCAGGATGCGCTGGCCGGGGTCGAAGTGCCCCTCGTGCCGCGGGAAGCGGCCGGTGAGCAGGGCCAGCGGCCAGCGGGCGAACCAGCCCAGGTCGGACCGGCGGAACCGCACCGAGTCGGTGAGCAGCGTGGCCACCGCCCGCCAGCCCAGGACCGCGCCCAGCACACCGAGCGCGAGCAGGCCCCAGCCGGCGTACTCGTGGATGGTGGTGTCGGCGGCGCCGGTCAGCCGGGCCAGCGGGCTGGGCTGGCCCTCGCGGCCGGCGGTGAGCCACCAGCCGGTCGCGAGGAGCACCAGGACGAGCACGTAGACGCCGGCGTGGTACCACCGGGTGCGCCGGTTGTTGCGTTCGACGACGGCCGGTTCGGTCCGCGTCGGCGTCGCGGCCTCGGTGTCAGTAGCCATAGCCGCCCATGTCGTTCGCGGTGGGTGAGGTCGAAGCCGGAGCGCCGCCACCGCCGGTCACCATCACCGTCGCCTCCGCCTCGGCACCGGCCGCGGAGTGGTTGGCGTTGCGCAGCGAGGCGTGGATGACGTGCTGGCCGGGGCCGAGCTTGCCGGAGTCCACCGTCACGTTGTCGGCCTCCACGACCTGGTAGTCGTTGGCGTTGTCGTCGAACCACACGTGGATGTGGTGCTTGCCCGACTCGGTGGTGCCCAGCGGCACGCTCGACTCCACCTTCACCGTGAACGGGGTGGTCACCGTGGTTCCGTCGGCCGGCTCGACGATCTGCAGGGTGAGCCCGCCACCGCCGGAGCCGCCCCCGTTGGAGCCGCCGGAGTCGTCGGAGCCGCCGCAGCCGGCGGCGAACAGGACAATTGCGGACAGGACAGCGAGGATTCTCGTACGCATACCGGTTCTACGGCGGACGTCGGCGGCGGGATTGCGGGTTAGCCGGGTGG
>JADGHA010000457.1 GCA_019689695.1 Micromonosporaceae bacterium
CGGGGGCCGGGGGGTTTTTGTCCGCCGGGGGGCTCGCCGTGGACCATGCCGACACCAGCCAGCTGGTCGCCCTCGCCGACGTCAACCCGGTCCGGATGGCGGCCTGCAACCGGCAGCTCGCCCGGTGGGGCGCGCCGCCCGCGGCCACCTACCCGGCCGGGGAGTTCGTGTCCATGCTGGACAAGGAACGGGTGGATGCGGTGGTGGTGGCGACCGTCGACCGCACCCACGACGAGTACATCGTGGCCGCGCTGGAGGCCGGCCGGGACGTGATCACCGAGAAGCCGATGACCGTCGACGTGGAGCGGTGCCGGCGCATCCTGGACGCCGCCCGCCGCTGCGACCGCCGCGTCACGGTCACCTTCAACTACCGGTACAACCCGGTCCACGAGAAGGTCCGCGAGCTGCTCGCCGACGGCGCGATCGGCGAAATCGGCTCGGTGCACTTCGAGTGGCTGCTGGACACCCGGCACGGCGCGGACTACTTCCGCCGCTGGCACCGGGAGAAGGTCAACTCCGGCGGCCTGCTGGTGCACAAGGCCACCCACCACTTCGACCTGGTCAACTGGTGGCTGGGCGCGGCGCCGGTGGAGGTGTACGCGTACGGCCGGCTCTTCTTCTACGGCCCGGAGGCGGGCGCCCGGCACGGCTACGCCCGCGACTACGAGCGGGCGCACGGCGCTCCCGCGGCGGCTGACGACCCGTTCGCGCTGCGGCTGGACGACAACCCCCGGCTGCGCGAGCTGTACCTGGACGCCGAGCACATCGACGGGTACTACCGGGACCGCAACGTGTTCGCGCCGGGGGTGACGATTGAGGACGACATGGCGGTGCTGGTCCGCTACACCACCGGTGCCACGATGACCTACCACCTCACTGCGTACGCCCCCTGGGAGGGCTACCGGATCGCGTTCAACGGCAGCCGCGGGCGGCTGGAGCTGGAGGTGGTGGAGAGCGACCACGTCTCGCCGGGCTCCGGTGGCCTCAAGGGGGGCGGACACCAAGGGCCACGGGGCGGGGAAGCCGCCAGTGCGTCGCTGCACGGCGCGGAGGCCCCGCCGGAGCAGGGCTGGGTACGGCTGCAGCTGCGCCCGTTCTGGCAGCCGCCGGTCGACGTGGAGATCCCTGGGCTGACCCGGGAGGGGCACGGTGGTGCGGACGCGCGGATGACGGCGGCGCTGTTCGGCGGCGAGTCCACGCAACAGCCCTCCGGCTCTTCGGGCCCACCCCCCGCCGATCCACTCGGCCGCCGCGCCACCGAGCGGGACGGGGCGAAGTCCCTGCTCACCGGCCTGGCCGCGAATGCATCCTTGGAGCGTGGCCAGCCGGTCCGGGTGGCCGACCTGCTGAACCTGGAGGAGCTGTGAGCGCGAACCTGCTGTTCCCGTCCGACCCGACGCAGCGGGCCATCGCTCGGGACCTCTACGCCCTGGTCGAGGACCGGCCGCTGATCAGCCCGCACGGGCACGTGGACCCGGCGATCCTCGCCGACGACCTGCCGTTCCCGGACCCGGCCCGGCTGATCATCGTGCCCGACCACTACCTCACCCGGATGCTGCTCAGCCAGGGGGTGCGCCCGGCGGAGCTGGGCGTGCCCACCCGCAACGGCGAACCGGTGCAACAGGACGGCCGGGAGATCTGGCGCACCTTCGCCCGGCACTGGCACCTGTTCCGGGGCACTCCCTCCCGCCTGTGGCTGGAGCGGACCTTCACCGGGGTGTTCGGTGTGGACATCCCGCTCGGCCCGGACACCGCCGACGAGGTGTACGACGCACTGGCCGCGCGGCTGGCCGAGCCGGCGTTCCGGCCGCGGGCGCTGTTCGAGCAGTTCAACATCGAGGTGCTGGCCACCACCGAGTCGCCGTTGGACGATCTGGGTACGCACGCCAAGCTGGCCGCGGACGGCTGGGGCGGGCCGGGCGGCCGGGTGATCACCACGTTCCGGCCGGACGACGTGGTGGACATGGAGTGGCCCGGCTGGGCGGAGCGGGTGGCCCGGCTCGGCGAGATGACCGGCGAGGACACCAGCACGTACCGCGGCTACCTGGCCGCGCTGCGCGCCCGGCGGGCCGCGTTCATCGCCGCCGGGGCAACCTCCTCCGACCACGGCCACCCGACCGCCCGTACGCTGGACCTCACCGACGCCGAGGCCGAGGCGCTGTTCCAGCGGGGGCTGCGCGGCGAGGCCAGCGCCGAGGATGCCGAGGCGTTCCGGGCGAACATGCTGTTCCAGTTCGCCCGGATGTCCATAGAGGACGGCCTGGTGCTCCAGCTGCACCCCGGCGCGGTGCGCAACCACAACACCTGGCTGTACGCCACGCACGGTCGGGACACCGGCGGGGACATCCCGCAGGCGACCGACTACGTGCACGGGCTCGCGCCGCTGCTTCAGGCGTTCGGGAACGACCCCCGGCTGCGCCTGGTGGTGTACACCCTGGACGAGACGACGTTCGCCCGGGAGCTGGCCCCGCTCGCCGGCGGCTACCCGGCCATGTACCTGGGCGCGCCCTGGTGGTTCCTGGACTCGCCGGAGATGCTGCGCCGGTTCCGGGAGACGGTGACCGAGACCGCCGGCTTCTACAACACCGCCGGTTTCGTCGACGACACCCGCGCGTTCTGCTCGATCCCGGTCCGGCACGAGGTGGCCCGCCGGATCGACGCCGGCTACCTGGCCCGGCTGGTCGCCGAGGAACGGCTGCCGCTGGCCGAGGCCGAGGAGACCATTGTGGACCTCGCGTACCACATACCGAAGCGGATCTTCAAGCTATGACCACAGTGGACCCCCGCATTTCCCGGGAGAATGCGGGTCGAACAGATCAACCAACCCGCGTTTTCCCGGAAGATGCGGGAGGGGTGGAGACGTGACGACCAGGATCACCGCCGTCGACGTGCACGATGTGCGGTTCCCGACCGCGGCCGCCGGCGACGGCTCGGACGCGATCAACCGCGGCGACTACTCGGCCACCTACGTGACGCTGCACACCGGCTCCGGTGTCACCGGCGCCGGCTTGACGTTCACCAACGGCCGCGGCAACGAGATCACCTGCGCCGCGGTCCGAGCCCTGGCCCACCACGTGGTGGGGCGTACCGTCGAGGAGATCTTCGACGAGCCGGTGGCGTTCTGGCGCTCGCTGACCGCGGACGTCCAGCTGCGCTGGCTCGGCCCGGAGAAGGGCGTCATCCACATGGCCACCGGCGCGCTGGTCAATGCCGTCTGGGACCTGCGCGCCAAGCTGGCCGGCAAGCCGATG
>JADGHA010000022.1 GCA_019689695.1 Micromonosporaceae bacterium
CGTGGACGCGGGCCCGGGCAGTTCGCTCATCGACTCACCCTCCGTGGTCGTCCGGTCAGCGGCGGTCTGGCTTGTCGAAGCGCTTCGACAGGTGGCCGCCGGCACCGCCGCCGAGGTGGCCGCTACCGCCGTCTGTCGAAGCGTTTCGACAAGCTGGCTAAAAAAGCGCTCTGCCCGGAGTTTCGACTTCTTTACGCGCAGAGCATCCTGAGATTTACATTGACCGGCTCGCTGGTCAAGCCCTCGGGCACCACTTCGCGCTGCTTGCCTACTTCGCCGGGCCAGCCGCGAGCAGCTGGGGGAGCTGGCCGGCGTCCACCGCGTCCAGCACCCGGGCCGCGCCGCCGACCGCGGCCGCGCCGTGGCCGAGCGTGCTGGGCACCAGCCGGCAGCCGCCCAGGTCGGGGGCGAGGGTGCCGGCCCGCGCCTCGGCCTCCGCCGCGGGCAGCAGCCAGTCGGCCAGCGGGACGAAGTAGCCGCCGAAGACGACCACCTGCGGGTTGATCAGGTTGGCCAGCACCGACACTGCGTGCCCGAGCCACCGTCCCGCCTCGGCCAGCGCCGCCGTGGTGGCCGGGTCACCGGCACCGGCCCGGCGGACCAGCTCGTCCACCTCGGGCTCCAGGTCGGTGATCGCACCGCCGTCCGGAATGGCGTCCGGCAGCAGCCGCCGCACCAGCGCGCCGACCCCGGCGACCGCCTGCAGGCAGCCGCGCCGCCCGCACTCGCACTCCGGACCGTCGCCGTCGCGCCCCGCCCGGCCGGGGTCGAGCTGGATGTGCCCGAGCTCCCCGACGTACCCGTGGCCGCCGCGTACGGCGCGGCCGTCCACCACCAGGCCGGCGCCGATCCCCGACCCGCCGCCGAGGTAGACCAGGTTGGGCGTCCCGGCGTACGCGCCGTAGCGGTACTCGGCGACCGCGGCGAGACTGGCGTCGTTGTCCACCGCCACCGGGTAGGCGGGCTCGCCCAGCGCCTGCCGCAGCAGCTCCAGCGCCGGTACGTCCCGCCAGCCTAGCGCGGGCGCGAGGGGCACCCGGCCGGCGGCGTCGACCAGCCCCGGCACGGCCAGCGTCAGGCCGAGCACCTGCCGGCCCTCGGCGGCCATCCGGGCGGCGGCCCGCCGGCCCAGCGCCGCCGCCGCCGCGACCGCCTTGCTCGGCACCGCCGTGGACCCGGCGAAGGTGCGCCGCCAGGACAGCAGCCGCTGCCCGGCCAGGTCGACCGCCACCGCGGACAGGTAGTCGGCGTTCACCTCCAGCCCGACCGCCGCGTACGGCGAGCCGTCCAGCACCAGCTGGGTGGCCGGCCGGCCGATGCGCCGCTCGGTGAGCCCGGTCTCCCGCACCAGCCGCCGGTCGATCAGGTCGGCCACCAGGCTGGACACCGTGGCCTTGTTCAGGCCGGTGGAGGCGGCGATGTCCGCGCGCGAGCAGGGCGCGTTCGCCCGCACGAAGCGCAGCACGACGGCGAGGTTGGTGGCGCGCACGTCGGCGAAGTCCGCCGGCTGCGGCCCACTGCCGGTCTGCATACTGATCAAGCTGCGCCCCGCTCCCGGTGACGATGCCGCCATCATGCCGTACGCCGGGGCACCCGGCGGGGGCCAGGGTGGCCGTGGCGGCCTCCCTTGTGGTGGCGGTCACCGTCGATTACTTTGTTTAGTCGACAGACCAACTAACTCTACCCCCTCTTCCCCCGTAGTGAAGGGAGCGCGCCGTGACTGATCCGCTCGCGGACGCGGCGACCAACCGACGCAACTTTCTCGGCCTGATCGGCCTGGGCGCGGCCGCGGTGGCCGGTGGCGGCCTGCTCGCCGGCTGCAGCGAGAAGGCCGGCAGCAAGGGCGTCGCGAGCAAGGCCGACAAGGGCGTCCTGCCCAAGTTCAAGGCCGTGGACATGGTGAAGCCGGACATCCCTGGCGAAGGGCCGATCCCCCAGGGCTTCCTGTCCTACCCGACCAACCTGGTCGACGCGATCAGCGAGAAGCCGGGCAGCGGCGGCCCGACCATCAAGACGATGGCCCCCTGGTGGGGTCCGGTCCCACCCGGCCTCGGCCGCAATTCTTACCTGGACGCGGTCAATGCCGAGTTGGGCGTCCAGGTCGACCCCAGCCTGCAGGACGGCAACACCTACTTCGACAAGCTCAGCGCGACCCTGGGCGCGCGCGACGTGCCGGACCTGCTGGTCGCGCCGAACTGGGAGATCGACAAGATCGCGCGGTTCTCGGACGCGGTCAAGGCGCTGTTCGAGGACCTGACCGACTACCTCGCCGGAGACGCGGTCGACGCGTACCCGATGCTGGCCTCCCTGTCCACTGGGGCGTGGGAGTACTCGGTCTGGGGTGGCCGGCTGTACGCGGTGCCGTTCCCCACCGACGGACCGTTCGCCTGGGCGCTCTTCCAGCGCAAGGACCTGATGGACGCGGCCGGCGTCGCCGCGCCCACCAATGTGGACGAGCTGTACCAGGCCGGTAAGAAGCTCACCAACCCGGGCAAGGGCGTGTGGGCGTTCGGTAGCGTCTTCGACATGGTGCAGCAGGCGTTCGGCTGCCCCGGCGTGCAGAACGGCTGGCGCAAGAAGGCCGGTGGCGGCCTGGAGCACAAGTACGAGACCGAGGAGTACCGCCAGGCTCTGGAGTTCACCGTCCGGCTGTACAAGGAGAAGCTGGTCCACCCGGACGTCATCGCCACCAAGGGCGCCGACGAGAAGACCCTCTTCAACGGCGGCAAGATCCTCATGTACCAGGACGGGCTGGGCGCCTGGCAGGGCATGCAGGGCGAGCAGTCGAAGGTGACCCCCGGATACAACATGCAGCCGGTGCCGGCCTTCGGCGCCCACCCCGGCACCAAGCCGGTCCTCTGGGGCAGCGAGAAGCCGATCTTCTTCACGTTCGTCAAGAAGGGCCTGGGCGCGGACCGGACCAAGGAGATCCTGCGCGTGCTCAACTGGTGCGCCGCGCCGTTCGGCACCAAGGAGTGGGAGCTGCGGCAGTACGGCGTGGAGGGCAAGCACTTCACCCGCGGGCCGGACGGCCCGGTCCCCACCGACCTGGGTCGCAAGGAGGTGGCCGAGGCGCAGTTCACCTTCCTCGGCGGCCGGGTGCCGGCCAAGTGGAAGAGCTCGGACACCCCGAACTACGTCCAGGACTACATCAACTACCACAAGGCCAGCATTCAGTACCTCGAGCCGGACCTGTTCAAGGGCATCAAGCTGGAGCTGCCGGCGAACTACTCGAAGGTGCTCCAGCCGACCGAGGACAAGATCCGCGACGTGCTGAACGGCCGGCGGCCGTTGAGCGACCTGGACCAGATCGTCAGCGAGTTCCGGTCCGGTGGGGGGGACGAGGGCCGGGCGTTCCTGGAGAAGGCGCTCGCCGACAACGGCCGATGAGTGCTTCTGACCTCACCGAGCTTGCGGGGCCTGGCCAGCGCGGCCAGGCCCCGGACGCTGGTGGCGGGGGCGCACCGGCCGCACCGCGACCGCGCAAGGCCAAGCGCGGCCGGCGCCCGCTGCGCACCCGGCTGCACCGGGACTGGCCGCTGCTGGTGATGACCGCGCCGGCGGCCGTGCTGGTGGTGATCTTCCACTACATACCGGCGCTCGGGAACATCATCGCGTTTCAGGACTACAACCCGTTCCTCGGTGACAACCCGTTCGAGGCGTTCATCCACAGCGACTGGATCGGGTTCGGCAACTTCCAGACCCTCTTCGAGGATCCGGCGTTCTGGGACGCGGTCGTCAATACGCTGACGATCACCCTGTTCCAGCTGGTGTTCTTCTTCCCGCTACCGATCTTCCTGGCCATCCTGCTCAACAGCGTGGTCTCCGGCAAGGTACGCGGCTTCGTGCAGAGCGTGGTCTACCTGCCGCACTTCTTCAGCTGGGTGCTGGTGGTCACCTTCTTCGTGCAGATGCTCGGCGGCGCCGGCCTGCTCGCCCAGCAGCTGCGGGAGGCGGGCCTGCAGCCCTGGGACATCATGACCAACCCGGACACGTTCATCGTCCTGGTCACCGCCGAGGGCATCTGGAAGGACGTCGGCTGGGGCGCCATCGTCTTCCTCGCCGCGCTCTCGGCGATCGACCAGAACCTGTACGAGGCGGCGGCCGCGGACGGCGCGGGCCGGTGGCGGCGACTGTGGCACATCACCCTGCCCGGCCTGCGGCCGGTGATCGTCCTGCTGCTCATCCTGCGCCTGGGTGACGCGCTGTCGGTCGGTTTCGAGCAGTACATCCTGCAGCGCGAAGCTGTCGGCCGGCAGGCCGCCGAGGTGCTCGACACCTTCGTCTACTACAACGCGATCGCCACCCAGCAGTGGGGTCTGGGCGCGGCGGCCGGCCTGTTCAAGGGCGTGGTCGGGCTGGTCCTGATCCTGGTCGCGAACAAGCTGGCGCACAAGCTCGGCGAGCAGGGGGTGTACCAGAAGATATGAGCGCTGTGGTCGCGACCAGGGCCCGGCGGCGGGCCACCAGGCCGGTTTGGGAGGAGAAGCCCACCGTCATCGGGCGGTCCGCCAAGGCGCTGATCCTCACCCTGCTGGTCCTGGCCGTGCTGTTTCCGATGTGGTCGGTCCTGGTGACCAGCCTCGCCTCCCGGTCGACCATCAACGAGGCCGGCGGCATGGTGGTGGTCCCGCGGGAGTTCGACCCGTCGGCGTACTTCACCATCTTCTCCGGCGGGCAGGTGACCCAGGCGGTGTGGACCAGCACCCTGCTGACCGTCATGGGCACCGCGGTGAGCCTGGGCCTGACCGTGCTGGCCGCGTACGGGCTGTCCCGGCCCGGCTCGCTGGGCCACCGGCCCCTGCTGTTCCTGTTCCTGCTGACCTTCCTCATCTACCCCGGCCTGGTGCCCAGCTACCTGGTGGTGACCGGGCTGGGACTGAAGAACAGCCTGTGGTCGCTGATCCTGCCCACCGCGATCAGCGCGTTCAATCTCGTGGTCATCCGGGCGTTCTTCATGAACGTGCCCAGCGAGCTGGTCGACAGCGCCCGGATCGACGGAGCCGGCGAGTTCCGCATCCTGCTGCGCATCGTGCTGCCGCTGTCCAAGGCGGTGGTCGCCGTGGTGGGCCTGTTCTACGCCGTCGGCTACTGGAACGTGTACTTCAACGCGGTCCTCTACATCGACGACAACGACAAGCTGCCTATCCAGCGGGTCCTGCAGAGCTATATCCTGGCCGGCCAGACACCGCACGTCACCGGGAACGCGCCGAACCTGCCGGGCATCAGCGCGTACCCCCCGACGCTCGCCATCAAGATGGCCGTCGTGGTGGTCACGGTGATCCCGGCGGTCCTGGTGTACCCCTTCGTGCAGCGGCACTTCACCAAGGGCGTCATCACCGGCGCGGTGAAGGGTTAGTAACCTCACCGCATGACAGTTGCCATCGTGACCGGCGCGGCGCGCGGCATCGGCGCCGCCACCGCCCGCCGGCTCGCCGCCGACGGCGCGGCCGTCGCCGTCCTCGACCTGGACGAGCAGAACTGTGCGGGCACCGTCGAGCAGATCACCGCGGCCGGCGGCCGGGCGATCGGGGTCGGCGTGGACGTGGCCGACGCCGGCAAGGCGTCCGCGGCCGTGGAGCGGGTCGTGGCCGAGCTGGGCCCGCCGTCGATCCTGGTGAACAACGCCGGGGTGATCCGCGACAACCTGCTGTTCAAGATGACCGACGAGGACTGGGACACCGTGCTCGGGGTTCACCTGCGCGGGGCGTTCCTGATGAGCCGGGCGGTCCAGAAGTACATGGTCGAGCAGCGCTGGGGCCGCATCGTCAACCTCTCCAGCACCTCCGCGCTGGGCAACCGCGGCCAGGCCAACTACTCGGCGGCCAAGGCGGGCATGCAGGGCTTCACCCGCACCCTCGCCATCGAGCTGGGGCCGTTCGGCATCACCGTCAACGCGGTCGCACCCGGGTTCATCGTCACCGACATGACGGCGGCGACGGCGGCCCGGATCGGCGTGGACTTCGAGCAGTTCCAGCAGGCCGCCGCGGCAGAGATCCCGGTGCGCCGGGTGGGCCGGCCGGAGGACGTGGCGAACACGATCGCGTTCCTCGTCAGCGAGGGCGCCTCGTTCGTCTCCGGACAGGTCATCTACGTCGCCGGCGGCCCGCGGGGCTGAGCGGACGGGTTGTGCGACGGTGACGACCGCGGGCGCGCCAAGCGTCCGTGGTCGTCACCGCCTGCGGGCGAGGTGTGGCGAGCCGGAGCCGACCGGGACCGGGGACGGGCTCGGTCCGCTCAGCGCGACTCGGCCGTCAGCCTGCCATCCACAGTGGACAATGCGGTGACGGCACCGTTGATGCGCACCTCGCGGGGGAGGGTCGCACCGTCCACCGCCGCGAACGCGATCCGGCGCACCGGCTTCGGCCCGTCCACCGTGACCTCGAACCGGTCGCCCGACCGGACGGCGGAGACCGTCGTGTCGCCGTCGGTGTCCCGGATCACGGTCCGGCCGTCGACCGCGCCGTAGCTGACCACCGTCACGTCCGTGAACGGCGCTTCGCTCAGGGTCTCCGCCAGCGGCGCGAGCGGGATGAGGGCGCCGTACCGCACGAACAGCGGGACCTGCTCCAGCGGCTTGCTCATCCGGTGGTACCGCGGACCACTGTGGACGGCGCCGGTCCAGTAGTCGACCCAGTCGCCCGAGGGCAGGTAGACGTGGCGGCTGCCCTCCGGATCCACCATCGGAGCGACCAACAGGTCGGCGCCGAGGCGGTACTCCAGCTCCGCGGTCCAGGCTGCCGGGTCGTCCGGGGAGTCGACCAGCAGGGCCCGCATCATCGGAACGCCGGTGCGCGCCGACTCGACCGCGACCGAGTAGATGTAGGGCATCAAGCGGTAGCGCAGGCGCAGCGCGTCGACCGCGATCTCGGCGGCGAACTCCGGGAACTCCCAGGGCAGCCGGCTGGTGGTGCCGTGGAAGCGGACCAGCGGGGAGAGCGCGCCGAACTGGGCCCAGCGGGCGTACAGCTCGGGCGAGGGCGTACCGGTGAAGCCGCCCACGTCGTGGCTCCAGAACGGCACGCCGGCCAGCCCGTGCGACAGCCCACCGCGCAGGTTGCTGGCCATCGCCGGATAGCTGGAGTTGACGTCGCCGCTCCACTGCGCGGCATGCCGCTGCCCGCCCAGGTAGCTGGAGCGGGCCCAGACCATCCCGTGGCCGACCATCTCCTGGGTGACACGGGAGACGGTGTCGTTGAACAGCAGCGTGTAGACGTTGTGCAGCTGCACCCCGGTCATCCCGTTGGCGGCCACCGCATCGGCCGGGACACCCTCGGCGAAGTCCGTCTTGAACACACTGATGCCCTGCTCCAGCAGCCTGCGCAGCAGTCCGCTGAACCATTCGACGGCCTGCGGGTTGGTGAAGTCGATGATGCCGCACGGCGGGTGCGTGCCGTGCCAGACGTCCGCGACGTAGACCGAGCCGTCCGGCCGGCGCAGCAGGTGCCCGGCTGCGGCGGCGTGGGGGAAGGTCGGGCTGAGATGGCTCAGGTACGGGTTGAGCCACAGCCCGACCTTGAACCCCTGTTGGGTGAGGGTTGCGATCATGCCGTCGGGGTCGGGGAAGTTCTCCCTGTCCCACCCGAGGTCCGACCAGTGGCCGGCGACCTGCCAGTAGCAGTCCAGGTGAAGGACATCGGCCGGGATCCGGCCGGCGCGCAGCCGCCTGGCCCGCTCCAGCACCTTCTCCTGGGTGTCCACGGTGAACCCGGACGAGATCCAGGTGCCGAACGCCCACTTGGGTGGCAGCATGGGCCGCCCGGTGAGCTGGTTGTAGCGGTTGAGCACCTCGGCCGGGGTGGGTCCGGCGAGCAGGTAGTAGTCGATCAGATCGTCGGGCACGACGATCTGCAGGCAGCTGTGCGTGGACTGGCAGATGTCGAACTCCACCGGCATGCCGCTGTCCACCAGCAGCCCGTAGCCGCGGCTGGACAGGTACATCGGCACGTTCTTGTACGACCGGTCGGATTCGCTGCCGAACGCGTCGTAGTTCCACATCAGCGCGCGCTGCCCGCGCTTGTCCAGTGGGGTGAACTTCTCCCCGAGCCCGACGAAGCGCTCGTCCGGCCTGGCGGTGAAGCTCTCGTGGTACGCGACGACCGCGCCGTCCACGGAGGACCGGCCGAAGGGGAGGGTGCGCATCCGGCCGCTGATGTCGTACTCCCCGCCGTTCTGGTCGGTCAGAATCCGCCCGGCCCGGTCCAGGAAGCGCAGGTGCCACGGATCAAGGGTGATCTCCGCGACGGCCGAGCCCGCGTGCACCCGGACCACGCCGCCGTTGAGGTCCACCCGCGCGCCCGGGTACGACCCGGGGTGCACCAGCGTGATGGCCTTGGCCGACCGGGTGCGCGCGTCCGTGTCCTGGCTGAGCCGGACCCGGATGATGCCCTCGCCGGCCACGCTGACTTGTACCGCCAGCGTCTCGCCGCCTGACGTGGCACCCTTCAGCGTGACGCCCTGCGCGTCGGTGGCCACGACGTCGGCGCGGACCAGGGTCGACAGCCCACCCTCGCCCGGCCGGCGGGTCGGCAGGTCGGGCGGGTCGGCGACGAAGTTCTCGTGCGCGACGAGGGGTGGGCGGTACGGCATCGGCTCTCCTGCGGGCGTCGTGGGTCTACGACCGGTGCCGGGTGGTCGCGTTGACACGCCGCGCCGGCCTTCTTAGTTTGGCTGGCGTCCCAACAAAGCGCAACGGAGGACCTTGTTGTGGTACGGCGGGGACTACAACCCCGAGCAGTGGCCGGAGGCGGTGTGGGCCGAGGACGTCGCGCTGATGCGGCGCGCCGGGGTGAACCTCGTCTCGGTGGGCGTCTTCGCCTGGGCGAGGCTGGAGCCGGAAGAGGGGCGGTACGCATTCGACTGGCTTGACCGGGTGCTGGAGCTGTTGGCGGATGGCGGCATCCGGGTCGCGCTCGCCACACCGACCGCCTCGCCACCGCCTTGGTTCGGCCTGGCGTACCCGGACGCCCTGACGGTAAACCGGGACGGCGTCCGGCTGACCCACGGTAGCCGGGACACATACTGCCTCAGCGCCCCCGCCTACCGTGCGGCGTGCGTGCGGATCGCCAGGGAGCTGGCCCGCCGGTACGCCGGGCATCCGGCGCTCGCCCTGTGGCACGTCCACAACGAGTACGGCACCGCCTGCTACTGCGACCACGCCGCCGCGGCGTTCCGGGCCTGGCTACGCGCCCGCTACGGCGACCTGGACCGGCTCAACGAGGCGTGGAGCACGGCGTTCTGGAGCCAGCACTACTCGGCCTGGGAACAGGTGCTGCCGCCGCGGGCCACCCAGTACCTGCCCAACCCGGCCCACCTGCTGGACTTCCGGCGGTTCCTGTCGGCCGAGCTGCTCGCCGCGTTCGGTGAGCAGAAGGCGGTGCTGCGGCAGGCCACCCCGGACGTCCCGGTCACCACCAATTTCGCCTTCGGCGGCTGGGTTCCGGTTGACCAGTGGCAGTGGTCGCGGGAGGTGGACCTGGTCGCCATCGACGACTACCCGTCGGAATCCGGTGGCGGTGCCGAGGAGCAGACCGCCTTTGCCGCGGACCTCGCCCGTTCGTGGGCCGGCGGCAGGCCGTGGCTGCTGATGGAGAGCGCACCGAACATCATCTACACCGTAGATCTCCCGAACGGCCCCCACCCGCCATCCCGCCGCATGCACACCAAGGAGCCCGGCCGGATGCTGCGGCACAGCCTGTCGCACGTGGCGCGGGGCTCCCGGGGCGCGATGTTCTTCCAGTGGCGGGCCCCGCGCGGCGGGGCCGAACAGTGGCACGCGGCGATGGTGCCGCATGCCGGGCCGGACAGCCGGGTCTTCCGGGAGGTGTGCGAGCTGGGCGGTCTGCTCGCCCGGCTCGGCGAGGCCGGCGTGGCGGACAGCCGGGTCGTCGCAGAGGTGGCCGTCGTCTGGGATCCGCAGGCGTGGTGGGCGTTGCAGGGCTCGCACACGCCGCATGCCGACATGGACTACCTGGCGGCGGTGCGGGACGCGCACCGCGTGCTGTGGCGGCGTGGCGTAGCCGTCGACTTCGTCCATCCCGAGGCGGGCCTGTCGGCGTACCGCATGGTCGTGGTGCCGCGCCTCTACCTGGTCTCCGACCGGGCGGCGGCGAACCTGGCGTCCTATGTGGAAAATGGCGGGCACCTGGTGGTGACGTACTTCAGCGGCATCGTGGACGCCGCATGCCGGGTCCGGCTCGGCGGCTACCCCGGCGCCTTCCGCGACCTTCTCGGCATACGGGTGGAGGAGTTCTACCCGTTGCCCGCGGGGGAGACAGTGGACCTGTCCACAGGAGATGTCGGCCGGATGTGGTGTGAACGGGTGCACCTGACCGGGGCCGAGGCGGTTGCCCGGTACGCGGGTGGCGTGCTCGACGGCCTGCCCGCGATCACCCGCCACCGGCACGGTGCCGGCGCCGCCTGGTACGTCTCGACCGAGCTGGCCGACGAGGCGTACGCCCGCGTGCTGGACGAGGCGTACGCCCGCGTGCGGGGAGCGCCGGAGCCGCCGCCCACCGGCGTGGAGCTGGTGCGGCGGACCGGCCAGGATGCGACCTGGCTGTTCGCCCTCAACCACACTGACCAGCCGCGCCAGGTGGCGGCGACCGGCGTCGACCTGGTCAGCGGCGAGCAGGTCACCGGCGCCGTCCGGCTCGCACCGGGCGGCGCCGCGGTCATCCGGACCGGCGCTGCCGCACCGCCTCATACGTGATGACCGCCGCCGACGTGGCCACGTTCAGCGAGTCGGCCCGGCCGGCCATCGGGATGCGCACCCGGTGGCGCGCCGCCCGCAGCCACGCCGCCGACAGCCCCTCCTTCTCCGTGCCCACCGCGATCGCCGTCGGCCCGGTCAGGTCCACCTCGGTGTACGCCACATCCGCGTGCGGCGTCGCCGCCACCACTGCGATCCCGCGCTCCCGCAGCCAGGCGAGCAGCTGCGGACCGGCGGCGCTGGCCACCGGTACGGCGAACACCGTGCCCTTGCTGGCCCGCACCAGGTTGGGGTTGCCCCAGTCGGTGACCGGGTCGGCGGCGAGGACCGCCGCGACGCCGGCGGCGTCGGCGGTGCGCAGGATGGCGCCGAGGTTGCCCGGCTTCTCCACCGCCTCGCAGACCAGCAGCAGGGGGTCCGGACCCAGCCGCAGGGCGGCCAGGTCAGCGGTGACCGCGGGCACCACGGCGAGCCAGCCGTCGGGCGACTCCCGGTAGGCCACCTTCTCGAACGCCGGCCGGCTCAGCTGGACCAGCTCGGCGCCGGCCGCAGCGGCCCGGTCCAACAGGCCACCGGTGCCGGGTGCCTGCAGTTGCGGGCAGAAGTACAGGGCGACCGGGCGCACCCCGGCGTCGAGCGCGAGCGCCAGCTCCTCGTACCCCTCCACCAGGGTTTGGCCGGCCTGCTCCCGGTGCCGGCGACGGCGCAGGGCGAGCAGGGATTTCAGCCGTGGATTCGCTGGGCTGGTCACCACGAGAGGGGCAGGCACGCGGCCAGTATGCCGGGCGTCCCGGCATGGGCGGCTGGCCCCGCCGCGCACGCGACCGGCGGATCGAGCGAATCGATTGTCGTCTCGCCATCGCCATCGGCCGGCACGCCGCCCGCCCGGCCGGCCTGGAGCAGCTGGCCGCCTGCGGTCTCCGGCAGTGACCGGCTTCCCGCCGCGAGAGCCGAGGTGAGGGAGGTGACGCGGACGAGCCGGATCCGGACAACTGCCTTGCCGGGCATAGATCACCCCGTACTGGGAAGAAGGTCAGCGTCCGGACACCCGGCACTACGGAGGTGAGGCAGGTGACCACGGCCCAGGATCAGGACGTGGTGGAGCTGCTGCTCGACCAGCATGACCAAATCAGGAGCCTGTTCAGCCAGATCTCGACCGCCCAGGGCACCACCAAGCGGGAGCTGTTCGAGGAGCTGGTGCGGCTGCTCGCGGTGCACGAGAGCGCGGAGGAGGAGGTCGTCCACCCGGCCGCCCGCCGGAAGATCGAATCCGGCGACCAGGTGATCGACAGCCGGCTGCAGGAGGAGAACGAGGCCAAGCATGCGCTCGCCGAGCTGTACGACATGGGCGTGGACCACCCTGAGTTCGACAGCAAGTTCGCCGCGTTCAGCGACGCGGTGAACCAGCACGCCATGCACGAGGAGACCGAGGAGTTCCCGCACCTGCGGCAGAACGTCTCGGCCGAGCAGCTACGCCGGATGGCTGGCGCGGTGCGGGCGGCGGAGTCGATGGCACCGACCCGGCCCCATCCGCGGGCCGGCGAGTCGATGGCCGCGAACATGATCGCGGGGCCGCCGCTGGCGATGTTCGACCGGATGCGTGACGCGGTCCGCGACTGGCGGCAGAAGAGCGGCTAGCCGCGACCGCCAGCCGGGACGGGCCCGGCGGCGGCTGACGGGCGGGTCCGGATTCAGTCCCGCGCGAAGGCCGCCATGCACGCGAGCAGCTCCGCGCGGTGCAGGTCGCCGACCGGGGCTACCAGGTCGGGGTGGCGCACCAGCGCCGCGGCCTGGCGGTCCCGGTCGTCCGGCTCGGTCAGCCGGCGGAACTCACAAGCCGGTCCGGGCCGGTGCGGGCTGTGCTCCACCGCCGCCACCGCCTGGGCGGCCAGCGCCGGATCCGCCAGCAGGCAGGCCGCCCAGCTGGCCACCACCTCATCCACCCAGCTCAGCCAGGCCGCGTCCGGCGTGGTCGGGTCGTCGGCCGGCTCGGCGCCGGCCAGCCAGTCCAGCCGGGCCGAGCCGCCCGGCCCGAGCAGGGCCAGCAGCTCGGCGTCGAGGCCGGTCGGGTACCGCAGCCAGGCGGCGACGGTCGCCGCCTGGCGCACCTGCACCCGGGCCAGCGCCAGGCCGAGCGCACCGCCGGTCGCCGGGTAGGCCCGCAGGAGCCACCTCGTGGTGGCTGCGATGACAGCGGACAGCGCTTCCGGCACTGGACAACGGTATCCGGACGAGTCGGCTTCACCCTCCGTGACGAGGGTCATACTTGCGCGGGCAAGCAATGGGTACCCGGGCCCGCGCCCTGCGCCGCCGTCGGCAGGGGTAACTTCGACTGCCTGCGGCCTTCGTCGGACGGCGTCCAGTCCGCGCTGTCGCGGCTGTCCGCGGTCCAGCCCAGCGCCGAGGCGACGGCGAGCAGGACCAGGAACGCGAGAAGCACGAGCAGTTCCATGGCGGTGGTCAACTCCCTCTAGTGGTGGTCCCATCGATGTCGGTTGCCGCCGCCGGTGCGCACCGCGGACGTCGACATGAAGTCTTGCCGGCTGCCCGCCACCCGACCAGTGGCGGGATTGCCAGCCATCGCAGGATTCCTGCCAACCCCTCGGTAAGTCACTCGCCGTCGAAACATCGGCGCGGAATTTCGGTCCCGCTTTCGAACCATCGGCCCTTGGATTGGCCCGGTGCCGCCGCGAGGCGACCAGTCTTGACCAAGCCGGGCGGCGCGGCGTACGGTCACGTCACTTCGAAACGCGGCCGGCAGTTGCGCCCGAAAGTTGCGGCTACCGTCGGCGCATGCTCGGCCAGCAGAGCGGGGAGGCGTGGCCGTGGTGACCAGCTTCGGCGCCATTGGCAGCGGCCGGCGTACGGCGTTCTTCCAGCGGCTCGCCAAGGCCCTGCCGGACCGGCTGCGGCTGACCGGGGTGGTGACCCGCACCGCCGAGCGGGGCCGCCAGGTCGAGGCCGAGTGGGGGGTGCCGGCCTTCCGGAGCGTGGCCGACCTGCTCAGCCACGGCCGGCCGGACTTCGTCGTCGCCTCGGTGCCGTGGGCGGCCATGCCGGACGCCATCCGCGAGGTGGTCGGCCACCGTGTGCCCGTGCTCGCGGAGACACCGCCCGCGCCCGACCTGGACGGGCTGCGCGCGCTGTGGTCCGATGTCGGCGGCAGCGGCCTGGTGCAGGTCGCCGAGCAGTACCGCCTGATGCCCACACACGCGGCGCGGGCGGTGGTGGTGCATGACGGCGTGATCGGCGAGCCGACCTCGGTGCAGATCTGTTCCACGCACCTCTACCACGCGGTGTCGCTGATCCGCGGGTACCTCGGCGTCGGCTTCGAGGCCGCTGAGGTGAACGCGCGGCGGTTCACCGCGCCGCTGGCCGACCCGCTGACCGCCCATGACGGCTGGACCGGCGACGACACACCGCGCGCGCTGGCGACCACGATCGCCACCATCGACTTCGACGGCCGGATGGGGCTGTACGACTTCACCGACAACCAGTGGTGGAACCCGTTGCGCATGCGGCGCGTCGTGGTGCGCGGCTCGCGCGGCGAGCTGGTCGACGACCGCGTCGTGCGCCTGGTCGACCCCACCACGCCGGTGGAGTCGGTGCTGATCCGCCGGCAGACCGGCGTCGACCTCAGCCTGGAGCTGCTGGATCTCAAGCACATCAGCTTCGACGGGCGGGTGGTCTACCGCAACCCGTTCGTCGGTTCGGGCCTGTCCGACGACGACATCGCCGTGGCCGAGATCCTTAAGCGCACCGGCGCCTGGGCGCGCGGCGAGGGCCCGCCGCCCTACCCGCTCGCCGAGGCCTGTCAGGACCACCTGGTCAGCCTCGCCATCAACGAATCGGTACGCACCGGGCGTCCGGTCGCCACCACCAAGGAGGATTGGGCGCGATGAGCCCGGCGCGGGTGACCATCGCCGAGATCGCGGCGTGCGCCGGCGTGTCGGTGCCGACCGTCTCGAAGGTCCTCAATGGACGGCCGGACGTCTCCCGGCAGACCCGGCGGCGCATCGAGGCGCTGCTGGCCGAGCACGACTACATCCGGTCCGGCACCCGCACCCGCCGCCGGGCCGGCGTCATCGACCTGGTCTTCACCGAACTCACCCCGTGGTCGCTGGAGATCATCCGCGGAGCCGAGCAGGCCGCCCGGGCGGGCCGGAGCCGGATCGTGGTGGAGGTGGTGGCTGGCGACGCCGAACGGGACCGCTGGCTCGACCGGCTCGCAAGCGGCCAGACCCAGGGCCTGATCCTGGTCCTCACCGAGCTGTCCGCCGCGCACCGGCAACGCCTGGCCGAACTGCACCTGCCGGTGGTCATCGTGGACCCGGTCGGCCACCCGGACCCGGACTCGCGCATCCCGTCCGTCGGCGCCGCGAACTGGGCCGGCGGGCTGATGGCCACCGAGCACCTGATCCAGCTGGGCCACCGCCGGATCGGCAAGATCACCGGACCGGCGGCGCTGCTGTGCAGCCAGGCCCGCCTGGACGGCTACCGGGCGGCTCTGGAGCGCGCCGGGATCCCGGTGGATCCCCGGCTCATCCGCTCCGGTGACTTCCACTACCGGTCGGCCCTGCTCGCCGCCGGCGCGATGCTGCGCCTGCCGGACCGGCCGACCGCGATCTTCGCCGGCAGTGACGAGCAGGCGCTCGGCGTCTACGAGGCGGCCCGGCGGCAGGGCCTGCGGGTGCCCGAGGAGCTCAGCGTGGTGGGGTTCGACGACGTCTCGCCGGCCGAGTGGGCCTCGCCGCCGCTGACCACGGTCCGCCAGCCGCTGGCCGAGATGGCCGCCCTGGCGACCCGGACCCTGCTGTCCCTGGCCGACGGTTCCCACCCGGTCAACCACCGGCTGGAGCTCGCCACCGAGCTCGTGGTCCGCGACAGCACCGCACCCCCGCAGGAGTAGGACATGGATCGTCGTAGTCAGGCATGGTTCGGCGCCAAGGGCCGCTCGGGCATGCTGTACCGCTCGTGGATGCGCAACCAGGGCTTCGGGCCGGAGGTGTTCGACGGGCGGCCGGTGATCGGGATAGCCACCACCTGGTCGGAGCTGGCTCCGTGCAACTCCCATCTGCACCGGGTGGCGGAAGCGGTCAAGCGCGGCGTGTGGCAGGCCGGCGGCTTCCCGCTGGAGTTTCCCACCATGGCGCTGGGGGAGACGCTGCTGCGGCCGACCGCGATGTTCTACCGCAACCTGCTGGCCATGGAGGCCGAGGAGCTGATCCGGGCGAACCCGCTGGACGGTGTGGTGCTGCTCTCCGGCTGCGACAAGACCACGCCCGGCCTGCTGATGGCGGCGGCGAGCGTCGACCTTCCGGCGATCATGGTCACCGGCGGTCCCATGCTCAACGGCAAGTTCCGCGGCCAGGACGTGGGCTCCGGCACCCATGTGTGGAAGTTCGAGGCGGAGCTGCTGGCCGGCCGGATGAGCCAGCACGACATCTACCAGGCCGAGGGCTGCATGGCCCGGTCCAACGGGCACTGCATGACGATGGGCACGGCGTCCACAATGGCCTGTGTCGCGGAGGCGCTGGGCATGCAGCTGCCCGGGTCTGCGGCCTGGCCGGCGGTGGACATGCGGCGGATGGAGACCGCGCAGCTGGCCGGCCGGCGCATCGTCGCGATGGTCGAGGAGGACCTGCGGCCGAGCGTGGTGATGACCCGCCCGGCGTTCGAGAACGCGATCCGGGCCACCGCGGCGATCGGCGGCTCGACCAACGCCATCATCCACCTGCTGGCACTGGCCGGGCGGCTGGGCGTACCGCTGGACCTGGACGACTTCGACACGCTGGCCAAGCCGGTGCCGACGCTGGTGGACCTGATGCCCAGCGGGCGCTTCCTGATGGAGGACTTCTGCTACGCCGGCGGGCTGCCGGTGGTGCTGCGCGAGCTGGCCGAGGCCGGGCTGCTCCACAGTGAACAGATCACGGTGACCGGCCGCAGCATCGGCGAGAACGTCGCGGGCGCCGAGTGCTACAACCGGGAGGTCATCCGGAGCATGGACGACCCGCTGCTGCCACCGGACTCCGGCACTGCGGTGCTGCGCGGCAACCTGTGCCCGGGCGGCGCCGTGATCAAGCAGTCGGCCGCCTCGCCGCAGCTGATGAAGCACCGGGGGCGGGCGGTGGTGTTCGACTCACCGGAGGCGTACCACGCCGTCTGCGACGACCCGGACCTCGACGTGGAGAGCGACGACATCCTGGTCATCCGCGGGGCGGGGCCGCGCGGCTACCCCGGGATGCCGGAGGTGTCCAACGTGCCGCTGCCGGCGAAGCTGCTCAAGCGCGGGGTGACCGACATGGTGCGCGTCTGCGACGGTCGGATGAGCGGCACCGGCTACGGCACGGTGGTGCTGCACGTGGCGCCGGAGGCCGCGGTCGGCGGCCCGCTCGCGCTGGTGCGCACCGGCGACACCATCAGTCTCGACGTGCCGGCCCGGTCGCTGACCCTGGACGTGCCCGACGATGAGCTGGCCCGGCGCCGGGCCGAGTGGACCCCGCCGGCCGACGGGGCCGACAGCGGCTACGCCTGGCTCTACGCCAACCACGTCCTGCAGGCCGACCAGGGCGCCGACTTCGACTTCCTGCGCGGTGCCCGCGGCCGGGCCGTGCCGAGGGACTCGCACTGACATGCACCTGGTCCGATTCCGCGCCGGCGGCCGCGTCGGCGTCGGCGTCCGCCGCGGCCACGCCGTCACTGTCCTCGATGGAGTGTCCTCCGTGGCGGAGGCGCTGCGGCTGCCGGTGGCCGAGCTACGCGCCCGCTGCGACCAGTCGGCGACGCCGGTCGACGACCCGACGTTGCTGCCTCCGGTGGACGGCCGGATGGAGGTGTGGGCGGCCGGCGTGACGTACACCATCTCGCGCGACGAGCGGATGGCCGAGAGCGAGCGGGCCCCGGACATCTACCGGCTGGTCTACGACGCGCCGCGACCCGAGCTGTTCTTCAAGGCCGCGGCGTGGCGGGTGGTGGGCGACGGCGAGCCGATCGCGATCCGCGAGGACTCCGAGATCGATGTGCCGGAGCCGGAGCTCGCGGTGGTGGTCAACGCCGCCGGCGAGATCGTCGGTTACCTGGTGTGCAACGACGTCAGCTCGCGCAGCATCGAGGGAGACAACCCGCTCTACCTGCCGCAGGCCAAGATCTACCTGGGCTCGTGCGCGGTCTCGTCGGGCATCCGGCCGGCCTGGGAGGTGCCCGACCCGTACGCACTGCGGATCAGTCTGGAGATCGAGCGCGACGGCGAGCGGGTCTGGCACGGTACGGCGAGCACCGGCCAGCTGCACCGTCGCCTGGACGAGCTGGTCGGCTACCTGTGTCGCGGGCAGGTGTTCCCGGACGGCGTGGTGCTCTCCACGGGTACCTCGCTGGTGCCCCCGCTGCCGTTCACGCTGCGCCCCGGCGACGTGGTCGACATCGACATATCCGAGGTGGGCCGGCTGCGCACGCCGGTGGTCGAGGGCGTGGCCGCGATGCGCTGGCTCGTCGACCGATAACCCCCTTCCGCGCGATCTTGCAGTTGTTTTACCCCAAAAAATCGGGTAAAACGGTTATTGAGGGGGCCCAAAAGCAA
>JADGHA010000458.1 GCA_019689695.1 Micromonosporaceae bacterium
ATCTTGCAGTTGTGCACCCCGATAAAGGCGGTATATCGGTTAATTCGGGGTACACAACTGCAAGATCGCGCGGAAAGGGGGGTGGCGGGGTAGGAAAGCTAGTATGCAGTTCGGGATCTTCTCGGTCGGTGACGTGACGACCGATCCGACCACCGGCCAGACGGTGTCGGAGCACGAGCGGATCAAGTCCATGGTGCGGATAGCGTTGAAGGCCGAGGAGGTCGGGCTGGACGTCTTCGCCACCGGCGAGCACCACAACCCTCCGTTCGTGCCGTCGTCACCCACCACCATGCTCGGGTACCTGGCCGCGCGGACCAGCCGGATCATCCTGTCCACCGCGACCACGCTGATCACCACGAACGACCCGGTCAAGATCGCTGAGGACTACGCCATGCTGCAGCACCTCGCCGATGGCCGGGTCGACCTGATGCTGGGCCGCGGCAACACCGCCCCGGTCTACCCGTGGTTCGGCAAGGACATCCGCGACGGCATCCCGCTGGCCGTGGAGAACTACGCGTTGCTGCACCGGCTCTGGCGGGAGGAGGTCGTCAACTGGGAAGGCCGGTTCCGTACGCCCCTCCAAGGGTTCACCTCGACGCCGCGTCCCCTCGACGGCATCCCGCCGTTCGTCTGGCACGGCTCGATCCGCAGCCCGGAGATCGCCGAGCAGGCGGCGTACTACGGCGACGGCTTCTTCCACAACAACATCTTCTGGCCCATGTCACACACCAAGCGGATGGTCTGGCTCTACCGGCGCCGGTTCGAGCACTACGGGCACGGGTCCGCCGACCAGGCCATCGTCGGCCTCGGTGGCCAGGTGTTCATGCGCCGGAGGTCGCAGGACGCGGTGCGCGAGTTCCGGCCGTACTTCGACAACGCCCCGGTGTACGGGCACGGCCCGTCGCTGGAGGAGTACATGGCCTCCACGCCGCTCACCGTGGGCAGCCCGCAGCAGGTGATCGACCGTACGCTGACCTTCCGGGAGAGCGTCGGTGACTACCAGCGCCAGCTCTTCCTGATGGACCACGCGGGCCTGCCGCTGAAGACGGTCCTGGAGCAGATCGACATTCTGGGCGAGGAGGTGGTCCCGGTCCTGCGCAAGGAGTTCGCGGCGCGCCGGCCCGCCCACGTCCCGTCCGCGCCGACGCACGCCTCGCTGAAGGCGGCACGGGACGCCGCGGCGGGTGCCACGCGATGAAGGAGCGGACCCTCGCCGTGATCTCCGCGGGGTTGAGCCAGCCGTCCTCCACCCGCCTGCTCGCCGATCAGCTCGCCGCGGCCACCCGCGGCGAGCTGGAGCGGCGCGGGGTGCGCCCGGCCATCGAGCTGGTCGAGCTGCGCGAGTACGCCCATGACGTGGTGAACGCGATGCTCACCGGCTTCCCGTCGGCCGGGTTGGGGCAGGTGTTCGACCTGGTCGCGGGCGCCGACGGCGTGATCGCGGTGACGCCCATCTTCAACGCCTCGTACAGCGGCCTGTTCAAGTCGTTCTTCGACGTGCTGGAGGACAACACGCTGGTGGACAAGCCGGTGCTGGTCGCGGCGAGCGGCGGGACGGCGCGGCACTCGCTGGCGCTGGAGCACGCGCTGCGGCCGATGTTCACTTACCTGCGCGCGGTGGTGGTCCCGACGGCCGTCTTCGCCGCCCCAGAGGACTGGGGGGATGGCTCGGCGCAGGAGGGCCTTGCCCGCCGGGTCGCCCGTGCGGCCGGCGAGCTCGCCACCCTGGTCGCGCAGCGGGAGCCGGCCCGGCCGGCGGATCCGTTCGAGGAGCCGACGCCCTTCGAGCAGCTGCTCGCCGACGGCAGGTCCTAGCCGCGGCGGGGCGGGCGGAGGCCGTCGATGACGATGGAGAGCAGCTTGTCGGCCTGTTCCGGGGCCGACTCGGCCGCCGTCGCGACGCCGTGGACCAGCCGCAGCACGTCGGCCGCCTCGACGTCCGACCGGATGATGCCGGCCTCCTGGGCCGGCGTGAGGAGCGTCCGCACCGCCTCCCGCAGCGTCTCCCGGCAGAAGTCGAGCGGCTCAGAGTCCGCACCCAGCATGGTCTTGACCGCGGAGCCGAGACCGTGCTTGCTCTTGATGTCCCTCACCTGGAGCTGCAGCCAGCGCACGAGCGCCTCTTCCGCCGGCAGCGTCCCGGCCAGTTCCTCCGCTTGCCTGGCCCGCGCCTCCACCTCGCTCCGGTAGGTCTCGGCCAGCAGCGCCTCGCGGGTGGGGAAGTGGCGGTAGAGGGTGCCCGGCCCGACCCCGGCCCGCTTGGCGATGTCGTCCAGCGACGCGTCGACACCGTGCTCGCCGAATGCGTCGCGGGCGGCGGCGAGCAGTCGGTCGTAGTTGCGGCGAGCGTCCGCGCGCATCCGCCGGTGGACGGGTTGAACACTGCTCACCTGTGGCTCCGAGGGGTCGAGAGGGAGTTAACCGGAGAACATCTCCGGATACGCTGGTAAAGCGGAGAGTTACTCCATATGCTAGCGGGTCTAACCGGAGATGGTCTCCGGTACCTGCCAACGGGGAGCTGTCCATGTCCCAACAGACCGACGTCGGCCCGAGCCTGCGCCGGAGCGCGCCGGCGACGCAGCGTGCCGGGCGCGCCCGGCACCGGCCGGGCCTGGCCCTCGCGATCATCGTCACCTGCCAGCTCATGCTCATCCTGGACGCCACCGTGATGAACGTGGCGCTGCCCCGGATCCGGGCTGACCTGCACTTCTCCGCGACCGGCCTGGCCTGGGTGATGAGCTCCTACACGCTGACCTACGGCGGCCTGCTGCTGCTCGGCGGCCGGGCCGGTGACCTGCTCGGTCGGCGCCGGATGTTCGTCGCCGGGATCGCGCTGTTCACCCTCGCCTCGCTCGCCGGCGGGCTGGCCACCTCGGCCAGCTGGCTGCTCGCCGCGCGCGTGCTGCAAGGAATCGGCGCGGCGATCGCCGGGCCGAGCACGATCGCGCTGATCGCTACGACCTTCACCGAGCCCCGGGAGCGGCTGCGCGCGCTCGCCGTGTTCTCCGGGGTGGCCAGCGGAGGATTCGCCATCGGCCTGATCGTGGGCGGCATCCTCACCGAGGTGGCGTCCTGGCGCTGGGTACTGTTCATCAATGTGCCGTTCGGCCTGGCAGCGGCCGTGCTGGCCCCGCGCTTCGTCCGGGAATCAGCGTCCGCCGGCCCGGCGGGCGGCGACGCGGCGGCCGGCGGCCCGGCGGGCGGCGAGGCGGACAGTAGGGGCCCGGCGGGCGGCGG
>JADGHA010000459.1 GCA_019689695.1 Micromonosporaceae bacterium
CGACATGAACGCCCATCGCCGAGTTTTGGGGCGAAACGGCACACTTCCGCCACGGCCCCGATCAGGAAGGCCGCGTGGGCCCACGCCCTTGCTCACTCGCCGGCGGCGTCGAGATAGACCCAGGCACCTTCGTGGCGGACGAAGCGGCTGCGCTCGCGCATCTCGCCGGGCCGTCCCCGGTAGGCGTACCGGGCGCGGAAGGTGACCGTGCCGTCGGTGTGGATCGGGCTCCCACCGGTGAACGCCTCGATCTCCAGACCGGTCCACCGCAGGCCCCGCTCGAACTCGACCCGTGCCGGGCGGGTGGCGGGGTGCCAGGTCCGCAGCAGGTACGCCTCGTCCTCGACGGCGAACGCGCTATAGCGCGAGCGCATCAACGCCTCGGCCGTCGGCGCGGCCTGCCCGGCGTGGAACCTGCCGCAGCACTCGCCGTACGCGGCCGGCAGGCCGCAGGGACACGGCTCGCCGGAGCGTGACGCACGACGGGAAGGGGAGGTACGGCTCACCCCGCGAGGCTACCGGATTCGCCCGCAGTGCTCGGGTCCGCGGACCCGGGGTGAAGCGGCGTCCGGACCCCTGCCCCGAAGGCGGATCAGAAAGCTTCCGGAAACTGCCGCAAACTCGTGCAGAACCGTTCAGCAGTCCGTGCCGTCGGCGCGGCAGCCCGCCTCAGCGGGCGGACCGCCGCGCCGAAGCGGCTCAGTTGTAGGGGTTGTCGTAGTTGAGGCTGCTCTTCGTCCGCGTCTGGTAGCCGGTCGAGCTGAACCAGCCGCCGGTCACGTCGAAGCGGACGTTGCGGACGGTGCTGCCGGTCTCCACCTCGTTGTTGAAGACCGTCGTCACCTGGCACCCGGGGAGGCTCGTCGTGCCGTTGCTGGTCGGCCAGTAGGTGTTCGTGCCGTTGACGATGACCGTGAACGACGGCGCGGGGTAAGCGCTCTGCCAGCACAGGGTCAGCGAGTAGCGGAACTTCGTGTTCCCGCTGTCGAACGCCACCGTGCCCTCCAGGCGGGCCAGCGGCGTCGCCTTGCCGTCGTTGCTCAGCAGTTGCACGTACACCGGCTGGTCGGCGCCGTACGCCGCGTGCGCGGGCGCGGTCGGCAGGAGCGCGGTGGCGAGCGCACCGCCGGCCATGGCGATGGACGCGGCGAGACGACGTCCCTTCGAGCGTGCGGTCAATTCACACCTCATCTGTTACAGGAGTGCGAGTGCCAGGAGGCTATAGCCACCGTCACGCGCCGAACAGCGGGACGATCACGGGGGCCGAATCCGGTCCGATCTCAAATGATCATTTGTCCAGACCTATCGAGCGCGCTCCTCTCCGCGACCAGGACGAATACGGCGGCGATGGGGCCGGACACCCTCCGCGATCGCTGAATCTTTCACGTCACAGCGGGCCGGGGAGTGCCATGTTCCCCACGGCATGCCTTCCACCGCGCGGGCCGAGGCGGCCCGCACCGGCGGCGGACACCTGCCGCCTGCTTCCGGAGCGCCTCAGCGGGCTCCCTCCGCCACCGCGTCGAGCAGGTCGTCCACCTCCTCGCGGTCGGGCAGCGAAGGGCCGGCGCCGGGCCGCGTGGTCGCGAGGGCCCCGCCGCCATCCCCGGCGGATGGCCGTGGCGGTGTCGAGCCCCGCCGCGAGGGCCGCACCCAGGGAACCGGTGAAGGCGTCGCCCGCGGCGGTGGTGTCCACCGGGGTGACGGGGGGTCGCGGTCCCCGGGATGACGGCGCAGCAGGGTGGCGATGTCCGTCAGCGGGCCGATGGCCACCACGGTCACCGGCTCGCCAGCCGCCGCCAGCGTGTCGTGGATCGGGTCCACGCCGTGGCGGGCGTCGAGCGGGACGCTCGGCTCCCCGAACGCCCGGCCGTCCAGGCCGCTCTCCCCGTGCACGTAGTCGCCGATCTCCAGCGGGGCGGTCAGCGGGCGGTCGCAGCCCGCGGCGACCGGCACGCCGGTGGCGCCGGCCAGGCTGAGCATCCGCCGGGCGTCGAGCGCGGTCTTGTCCACCGTCTGGTTGCCCGCGACCGTGGTGACCGCGCGCAGGTCGATCGCCGGGCTGGCCACCGCGAGCAGGATGGCCATGGCGTCGTCGTGCCCGGGGTCGCAGTCCAGGATCACCGGGATCGGCATGTCACGAGGCCGGGCTATCTGGCCGGTGGCACGCCGGCCCTGCGACGAACGGGCCGGGCGGCCGAAGACACCGGCCAGCACGTGTCCCCGCGGCGGGCCGCCGCGGGGGCACGTGTCACAGCGGGCCTCAGCTGTACGGACGGTTGGACATGCGCTCGGACGCGCCCACGCGTTCCCTCTGTTTGCGCAGACCGGCGAGGCCGAGCAGACCGAGCAGGCCCAGCAGACCCCACAGGCCTCCGCTGCCGCCGTCGTCCCTGCCCTGATCCGGTGGCGGACTGGGCTGGCTGTGCGTGACCGGCGCGACGGGCGTCTCCGCCGTGGCCGCCGTGGCCGTCGCGGCCGGAGCGAGCGTGAGCAGGAAGGCCAGCCCCAGGCTCGTGAGCATCTTGCGCATTGTTCCCCCGATCCGGTGGTCTCGCGACTGCAAGACCGCCGTCTGTCGTCTCCGGACGAAGCCGTGCCGCGGGAGTGTGAACCCCTCATCCCTCCCCGGCGCATCCCCTGCGACGGCCGGTCGCCGTCACGGCGAAGCGTTCTCGTTGTCTCGGGAGAGGGTGCCTTACCCGCCGAAGACATCGGCCGCCGACGGGGTTTCCCGCCGTGTCCCGCGACGGGGCGCTTCCCCTCCCTCTCCCTTGCACCCTCACCGCGATCCTCCGATCAATGCGATCGTGATGCGAATACATACCGACAAGAGAGATTGAAAAGGTCAGCCTTTGACAGCGGAATCAGCGTAGGCATCGAGCCACACGGGCCACGCCCGTCTTGGCGCTGACCGCCTGCCTGGCCGGCGCCGCCGCGGGGACCTCGGTCGCGGCCCACGCCGCCTCGGCCGCCTGCAGGGTCGACTCACGGCCGGCTCGCAGTGGAACGGCGGCTTCAGCGCCACGTGGCGATCACCAACCTCGGCGACCCGGTCTCGGGCTGGGCCCTGCGCTGGAACCTCGGCGCGGGGCAGGCCATCACGCAGGTGTGGAACGCCGCCGGGACCCAGAGCGGCGGCCGTGACCGCCGCCGACGCGAGCTGGAACGGCTCCCTGGCGCCGGGGCGCCCCGCCCCCGCCCCCGGGCGCTGTCTCTTATACACAAATGACGCAG
>JADGHA010000460.1 GCA_019689695.1 Micromonosporaceae bacterium
CCCGTACCCGCGCTCGCTCGCGGCCTATCCCGGGCGGAACGCGAAGGCGGGTGGGGCAGCGACAGCCGGGGTCGACCGGGTGGGGAAGTACTGGCCGCCGGTGCGGCGGATCGACGGGGCTTTCGGGGACCGGAATCTGGTCTGTGCGTGCCCGCCGCCGGACGCGTACAGTGACTGATCTTCAGGCAGCGAGGGCGTGGCGGGCTGGGCCGCGGTGGGGCGCGATCGTCCTGCCGTCGGGGAGCAGCTCACCGGTGTCCTCGAACACGATGACGCCGTTGCACAGCAGGCTCCATCCCTGCTCCGGGAAGGACGCGACGACGCGTGCCGCGTCCCGGTCAACGGCGTCGGCGGAAGGACAGGTGGGCTGGTGCTGACACATCGAGGGTCTCCGGACTTGGATGGACGTGTGATGGTTCACATGACCAGTGCTGCACGCTACTACTTACTTCGGGTCAATTACGAGCACGTTTTGGCAACCCTCCGCGATAATCCGCCGTTCGTATGAATCGCTTCAGCCCGGTTGTGGGACCGCTCCCACGGCAGCCCGCTCCGCTGTCGGGGACGGCCACGCGGGCCGAGGGCTTGGTTGAGCGCTGCCGGCTGCACTGGCGGGTCAGCGACGGTGGTGACCCGGCCACCCTCGTGGAGGACTTCCTCGCCGAGTGCGGGCTGCTGGCCGGCGGCCTGCCCGGAAAACTACCACCCGACGCCGACATCTGGGGGGCGGCCCTGTACGTCTCCGCGGCCGCCGGGGCCTACCTGGCCGGGGCACCACCTGGTGCCCCGTCGCCGGTGCCAGCCGTCCCGGACGTGGTCGCCGTTGTGTACGCCGCCCCCGGTCCGGGCGTGCCCGGGAATACCGCGCCGCCCGGCGACGACTCGGCTGCCCCCGCCTCCGCCAGTGGCTGGCGGCTGGGCGCCTGGCACGACAGCTGGACCCCGGCCGAGCACGCTGACGCGGTGCGCGAGGTGCGCGCGGCGATCGCCCGGGGCGACGTGTACCAGGTCAACCTCGTGGGCCACGCGTCCGCGCCGTACCTCGGCGACCCGATGCCGGCGCTGCGTCGGGTGGCGGCGCTGCCCGGCGCCTGCTACGGCGGGGTGCTGACCGGGGGCGACCCGGGCGCCGGCTGGGCGGTGGCCTGCGCCTCGCCGGAGACGCTGGTCTCGGTCACCGGCCGGCGGGTGGTCACCCGGCCGATCAAGGGCACCCGGCCGGCCACCGCGGCCGGGCGGCGGGAGCTGCTGGCCTCGGCGAAGGAGCGTGCCGAGCACGTGATGATCGTCGACCTGGAGCGCAACGACCTGGCGCGGGTGGCCCGGACCGGCTCGGTGCGCGTCGACGAGCTCTACGCGGTGCGCCGCTGGTGCGACCTGTGGCAGGCCGAGTCGGTCGTCTCCGCGGAGCTGGCCGAGGGTGCGGGCCTGGCCGACCTGCTGCGGGCGGTCTGCCCCGGCGGCTCGGTCACCGGGGCGCCCAAGCGGGCCGCCCTGGAGCAGATCGCCCGGCTGGAGCCGGTCGGCCGCGGGGCGAGCATGGGAGCGCTCGGCTGGGTCGGTCCGGACGGGATCGACCTGGGCCTGTCCATCCGGACGGTCGCGGTGGACGGCGAGCGGGTCCATGTCTGGGCCGGCGGTGGGATCACCTGGGGCAGCGATCCGGCCGCCGAGGTCGCCGAGGCCGCGGCCAAGGCCGGCCCCCTGCGGGCCGCCCTGGCTCACCCGTCCTCCTGATCGTGTCGGGTGAGGAGCGCGCGGAGCGGTTCCAGAAACGGTCGACCGGCATCGGTGAGCGCGGATGGCCGGTCGTTCCGGCAACTCCATGATCAACACAGGTTAGGGTGGGGGCATGGCAATGCGACCCATCCGGCTGATCGGCGACGCGGTCCTACGTACCCCGTGCGACCCGGTCACCAGCTTCGACGCGGAGCTGCGCACCCTGGTCGCCGACCTGATGGACACGCTGCTCGGCGCGCCCGGCCGGGCTGGCGTGGCGGCCAACCAGATCGGCGTCAGCGCCCGCGTCTTCGTCTACCTCGCCGACGGGCAGCGTGGGCACCTGGTCAACCCGACGCTGGAGCTGTCGGAGCAGATGCAGGAAGGCGACGAGGGCTGCCTGTCCCTGCCGGAGCTGTACTTCCCGACGCCCCGGGCGATGCACGTGGTGGCCCGCGGCTTCGACCAGCACGGCGAGCCGGTGACCATCTCCGGCAGCGGCTTTCTGGCCCGTGCGCTGCAGCACGAGACCGACCACCTGGACGGCAAGCTCTACATCGACCGGCTCGCCGGCGACGCCCGCCGGCAGGCGCTGCGTGCGGTCCGGGCGGCGCCGTGGGCCGCCGGGGCGCGGAACCTGCGCGGCTAGCTCACACCACGAGCATCTCCGGGTAGGCGTGGCGCAGGAAGTCGTGGTGCGAGATGTCCCAGCCGTACGCACCGGCCCGCCCGAAGACCAGCACGTCGCCCACCCGCAGCCGATCCACGCGCTGGCCCCGGGTGAGCACGTCGCGCGGGGTGCACAGCTCGCCGACCGCGTCGACCTCGGCGTCGCGCACCTCGGGCCGCTCGAACGGGTACGCCCACTCGTCCAGCGGCAGCACGGTGAACGGGTGGCTGTAGCGCCAGGCGGCCGGCAACCGGAAGTGGTGCGTACCGCCGCGCAGCACCGCGAACCACCGCCCGTGCGTCCGCTTGAGGTCCAGCACTTGCGCCGCGTACCAGCCGGCGTCGGCGGCCAGCAGCCGGCCGGGCTCGAAAACCAGCCGCACACCGGCCGGCGCGGCGGGCGCGGCCGCGGCGAACGCGTCCAGGTCGAACCGGCCCTCGCCGGTGTAGTCGACCCCGAAACCGCCACCGACGTTGAGGTAGCGCAGCGCTATGCCGTGCGTCCTCGCCTGACGGAGCGACCAGGATATGGCGTCGGCGACGAACGAGGCGTGCGCGGCGGCGTCGGTGTTGTTGGAAACCGCGTGCAGGTGGAAGCCGAGCAGGTCGAGGTCGGGCATGGACGCGGCCAGCTCGACCGCGTCGGGCAGGGACGTCTCGTCGATGCCGAACGGGGTCGGGGCGCCGGTCATCTGGTGCGAGCCGGGCAGGGCCGCGGACGCCCGGTTGACCCGCAGCGCGACCGGGACGCGGCCGGGCCGCGCGGCGGGCCGGCCGGCGTCCGCCGCCGGCCGGCGCCCGGTGGCCGGCCGGCTCTCGGCCGCGGCGGCCGCCAGCCG
>JADGHA010000461.1 GCA_019689695.1 Micromonosporaceae bacterium
GTAGAGCGCCCCGCCCGCCGCGGCCACCCCGACAAAGGCCAGGTACAGGCCGGAGCGGACCGAGGGGTCACCCTCCTGCCCGGCCCAGTAGCTCGGGTAGACCAGGCTGTCCCGGCTGAGTTCAGTGGCGATCGCGGCCACCGTGGCGAGCAGTGCGCCGCTGACGCCGAGGCCGGCCAGCCGGGCATGGCGGCGCACCTCCGGCGCACCGAACAGGACCAGCGCGGTGCAGGCCGCGGTCGCGAAGATCCCGAACAGGTAGGCGGAGCCCCAGCCGCCCAGGTCGGTCAGCCCGACGGTCACCTCCTGCGTCCGGGTGAGAACGGTCTCGTCGGCGTTCACCACGGTCATCTGCCAGGGGCTGGCCAGCGACACGAAGACAGCGACGGCGCCGAGCCCGGCCAGCGCCGGAACCACCCGGTTGTCCAGCCGGACCCCGGAGAGCAGCCGGGACAGGATCGGACGGCGTACCTCAGGCGTGTCGGGTGGCCCGCTGGCGGGGCCGAACTCCACGACGGCGGGTGACGGCTCTTGGGACATCGGGTAACCTCCGCGCGAATGCGCATCCAGTCGCATCATCCCACGTCCGGCTGGATCCGCTCGCCAGACCGCCTACGGCCACCCGCCCGGGCCGGGCCGCGTCCGGGCCTAGAACCGCCGCCTGGCCCAGCGCCGCCGGCTCTGGTCCCGCAGCACCTGGCGGACCACGTTGCGGCCCGGCACGCCGGTCACCCCGCCCCCGCCGTGGGTCGCCGAGCCTGCCTGGTACAGGCCCCGGATGGGGGTCCGCAGGTCGGCGTATCCGGCCGCCGGCCGGCAGTGGAACATCTGCCCAGGGGTCAGCTCGCCGTGGAAGATGTTCCCGCCGACCAGGCCGTACTCGGTCTCCATCTGGTGCGGGCCGATCACCTGCCGCCCGATGATCGAGTCCGTGAAGCCGGGCGCCACCGCCTCCAGCCGGGCGACCAGGCGGTCGGCGTAGGCCTCCAGCTCCGCGGTGTGCGGCGCACCCGCGTACTGGTGGGGCACCCACTGGGTGAACGCGCTGACCACGTGCTTGCCCTCCGGCGCGAGGGTGGGGTCGAACACCGACGGGATGCAGATGTCGGCGAACGGCAGGGTGGCCGGCCGCCCGTTGACCGCCTCCTGGTAAGCGCCCTCCACGTCGTCCAGCGACTCGGCGAGCACGATGGTGCCGCCGTACACCTGCGGATCGGGATCCGGGTGGCTGGCGAACCGGGGCAGCCGGTCCACCGCGAAGTTGATCTTCACGGTCCCGGACCGGGTCTGCCATGCCTCGATGTCGGCGACGAAGTCCGCCGGCAGCGCCGCCCGGTCGACCAGCCGCAGGAACGAGATCTTCGGGTGCGCGGTGGTGATCACCGTCTCGGCCCGGATCTCCTCGCCGCTCTCCAGGGTGACCCCGACCACCGCGCCGTCCCGGGTGTCGATCCGGGCGACCGGTGCGCCGGTGCGGATCTCGGCGCCGAACGCCTTGGCGGCGCTGGCCATCGCCGCAGTCACCCCACCCATCCCGCCGCGCGGGAAACCCCACGAGGTCTCGCCGATGTGGTGGTGCAGCATCACGTACGCGGTGCCGGCGCTGCGCGGCCCGGCCCAGGTGCCGATCACCCCGGAGACCGACAGCACGCCCCGCATCGCGTCCGACGTGAACCGTTCCTCCACCAGGTCCGCGATGCTCGACGTGAAGAGCCGGGTCAGGTCGAACGCGGCCCGTACGTCGACGCGGCGCAGCTTGCCCAGGAGCGCGGCCTGGCCGGCCAGGTCCGCGGGCTTCCGGGAGCCCAGCTTCGGCGGGATCTGCTCCAGCAGCGGGCCGACCAGCTTGCCCAGGCCGGCCAGCCACTCCTCCCACCGCTGGTAGGCGTCGGCGTCCTTGTCGCTGAACTTCGCGATCTCCTCGCGGCGGCGGGGCGGGTCGTCGGCCAGGTAGAGGTGGCCGCCGTCCCGGCGGGGCGCGAAGTACGGCCCTTGCGGGTAGACGTGGTACCCGTGGTCGGCCAGCCGCAGGTCCCGCACCATCTGCGCCGGCAGCAGGCTGACCACGTAGGACAGCGAGGTGACGGTGAAGTCGGGGCCGAACGGGTGCTCCGAGACGGCCGCCCCGCCGACGGTGTCCCGCCGTTCCAGCACCAGCACCCGGCGGCCGGCGCGGGCCAGGTACCCGGCGGCGACCAGCCCGTTGTGCCCGCCACCCACGATGACCACGTCGTAGCTCACACACTGAGCCTATGTGGTCGGGCCGTCGCGTCCCCGTCCGGTTTGCACTAGCGTCGGGGTCATGCCTCTACGTACCTCATCCGCCCGCTGGCAGGGCAGCCTGACCGATGGCTCGGGCACCATCAGCACCGGCAAGGGCGGCTTCACCAGCAACTACTCGTTCAAGTCGCGGTTCGAGGAGGGAGAGGGCACCAACCCGGAGGAGCTGATCGCCGCGGCGCACGCCGGCTGCTTCTCGATGGCGCTGTCCAAGGCGCTCTCCGACGCCGGCCACACGCCGAACTCGGTGGACACCTCGGCGACGGTGCACCTGGACAAGACCGACGCCGGCTTCACGGTGACCCGCATCGACCTGGACACCACCGGGGACGTGCCGGGCATCGACGCGGCGGAGTTCACCAAGTTCGCCGAGGGCGCCAAGGCCAACTGTCCGATCTCCCGGCTGCTCGCGCCGGGCGCGCAGATCACTCTCACCGCCAAGCTCGCCTGACCGCGGCCAACACCCGCACTTTCCGGGAGAATGCGGGTCGCGTGATCTTCGCGACCCGCATTTCCCGGAAGAGGCGAAGGGGAGCAGATGGCGGTCGAGATGAGCGGGGAGCGCTTCGAGGAGCTCGTCGGCGAGGCGCTCGACGAGGTGCCGCCGGAGCTGCTCCGCCTGATGGACAACGTGGTCATCCTGGTCGCCGACGAGCCGCCCGAGGATGGTCCGGAGCTGCTCGGCCTGTACGAGGGGCACGCGCTGACCGACCGCGGCTGGAACTACGCCGGCGTGCTCCCTGACCGGATCACCATCTTCCGCAACCCGATCCTGCGCATCTGCGACACCGAGGAGGACGTCGTCGAGGAGGTGGCGGTGACCGTGGTGCACGAGATCGCCCACCACTTCGGCATCGACGACGAGCGCCTGCACGAGCTCGGCTGGGCCTGACCTGGCGGCAAGCGGAAGCCGGGCGCGGCATGCCATGC
>JADGHA010000462.1 GCA_019689695.1 Micromonosporaceae bacterium
GGGGTCGCCCCCCTTCCCCCCCGGGGGGGGGGCGGGCGCGGGGGTGGTGGGCCCCGGCCGCCACCCTGCAGTGGACCTTCGACCGGCTGCGCATCGCCGAGTTCACCTCGCTGCTGCTCAGCTTCGGCCTGCTGATCGTCGCGGTCCAGGTGGTCAGCAACATCTGGAGCGCGGACTTCCAGCGGATGACCGGGTCGGTCAACCCGTACGCCACCCGCTCGGTCTCCCTCGGCCGGCTGGTGTTCCCGGTCACCACGCTGCTGGCGTTCGCCTTCGCCGCCGTCCTGATCGCGGGAGCGCACCTGGTCATGCGGCGTACCTTCGTGGGCCGGGCGATGCGGGCGTTCGCGCAGGACCGCACCATCGCTGCGGCATTCGGCATCGACCACGGGCGGATCGGCCCGCTCGTGGCGGGCTGCGCCGGCGCCAGCGCCGCGATCGCGGGGATGCTCTTCGCGCTGTCGAACGCGCTGACGCCGGCCACCGCGTACGAGTGGTTCGGCATCGTCTTCGCGGTGGTGATCCTGGGCGGTATCGGCCACGTCGTCGGGACGCTCGCCGCCGGAGTCCTGGTCGGGGTGCTCTCCGGTGTGGTCTCGGTGCTGGTCTCACCCGCGGCCGCGCCGTTCGTGCTGTTCTCCACGATCGTGCTCGCCCTGCTGCTGCGCCCGCAGGGCCTGTTCACCGCGGGCGGGACGCGATGAGGTGGCGGTCGGTCGTCGCCTTCCCGCTCGCCATCGCCGCGCTGGCCACCCTGTCGCTGTACCGGGAGACGATGGGCTTCCCGCTGTTCTACCTGGGCGTGCTGACCAGCGTGCTGTTCTGGACCACGCAGGCCACCAGCTGGAACATCCTGTCCGGCTACAGTGGCTACTTCAGCTTCGGGCAGGCCGCATACGTGGGCGTGGGCGCCTACACCACCGCCGTCCTGTACGGCCGGCACGGCGTCAACTTCTACCTGACCATCCCGGTCGCGGCGGTGCTGTGCGCACTGCTCGCCGCGGCCATCGGCGGCCTGGCCTTCAGGCTGCGCTCGCTGCGCGGCGAGATCTTCGCCCTGCTCACCCTCGCCGTCCCGTTCATCCTGGCCGCGCTGGCCCGGATCAACTCCACAATCGACGGTGGCCAGGGGATCATCCTGGCGGTCCCGCCGTTCCCCGCCGGGCTGGGCCTGTTCCAGGACTTCCTCTACCTGATCAGCCTGCTGCTCGCCGGCGCCGCAGTGTGGGTGGCCTACGCCATCCAGCACTCGCGGTTCGGTTGGGCCCTGTCGGCCATCCGCGACGCGGAGGATGTGGCAGAAGGCCTCGGCGTGGCGACCTTCCGCTACAAGATGCTCGCCATCGTGGCCAGTGGCGCCATCGGCGGCGTGGGCGGCAGCATCTATGCGCTGCAGATCGGGTTCGTCACGGTGGAGAGCGTGTTCAGCCTGACCGTGCCGCTGTTCGTCATCGTCATGAGCGTGCTGGGCGGGCGCAGCCACTGGCTCGGCCCGGTCATCGGCGCCGGCCTGGTCGTGCTGCTGCAGGACCGGCTCTCCGCCTCCGGCCTGGAGTCCTGGCGGCTCATCGTGTTGGGCGCGGCGCTCGCCGTCCTGGTGGTCATCGCCCCGGACGGGCTCTACCACCGGCTGCGCGCCCAGCCGTGGCTCGCGCTCGCCGCCTTCGCAGTGGTCACCGGTGCACTGTGGACGTCCGGGGTGTGGGGCGTGCCGCTGGACTGGATCCTGTTGGGCGCGCTGGCCGGGGCGGTGGCCTCGATCTGGCCCAGGCGTCCCCGCGCCAGTGCGCCGGCGCCCGCGCCGGCGGTGGCCGAGCCGACGGGCACGCCGCCGGCCGCCGCCGGCGGCGTGCTCGTCGAGGCCCGCAACGTCGCCAAGTACTTCGGCGGCGTGCGCGCCCTGGCGGACGTCACGCTGACCGTGCGCGAGGGCGAGCTGGTCGGGCTGGTAGGCCCGAACGGGTCGGGCAAGACCACGCTGGTCAGCCTGCTCGCGGGCACGCTCCGGCCGACCCGGGGCAGCATCCAGGTGGCCGGCCGGGACATCTCCGGGCTATCCCCGCACCGCGTCGCGCATGCAGGGGTAGCGCGGACGTACCAGATCCCGCGGCCGTTCGGTTCGATGACGGTACGCGACAACGTGGCCATCGCGCTGATGTTCGGCCGCCAGCCGCTGCCACTGGCGCAGGCCCGCCGCGCGGCCGAGCAGCACATCGCGTTCGTCGGGCTCAGCCACCTCGCCGGCGCCCTGCCCACCGCGCTCAACCTGCACCAGCGGCAGCTGCTGGAGATCGCCCGGGCGCTTGCCACCAGCCCCAGGGTGCTCCTGCTCGACGAGGCGCTGGCCGGGCTCAACCCGGCCGAGATCGACAGCGCGGTCGAGGTGATCCGCCGGATCCAGCGCTCCGGCACGGCGGTGGTCATCGTCGAGCACCTCCTGCGCGTGGTCAACCAGCTCGCCACCCGCGTGGTCGTGCTGGACCGCGGGACCTGCCTGGCCGACGGTGACCCGAAGACGGTGATGAGCCAGCCCGAGGTCATCCGCGCCTACCTGGGGAAGCGTGCCCATGCTTGAGGTCCGGGAGCTGGAGGCCTTCTACGGCGACGCGCAGGCGCTGTGGGGCGTGGACCTGGACGTGGCCGACGGCGAGACGGTCAGCGTCACCGGCCCGAACGGGGCCGGCAAGTCGACCCTGGTGCACGCCGTCGCCCGCCTGCACACCGCCACCCGCGGCAGCGTCCGGGTCGGCGGAGTGGACGTATCCCGCGTGCCGGCGCACCGCGTCTGCGCGTACGGGGTGGCCGTCGTGCCCGAGGGGCGGCGCGTCTTCCCGCACATGTCGGTCTACGACAACCTGTGCCTTGGCGCGTACCGCAAGGGTGCCCGTTCGGTCCACAAGACCGAGCTCGCCCGGGTGTACGAGCTGTTCCCCCGGCTGGCCGAGCGGTCCGGGCAGCTGGCCGGCAGCCTCAGCGGCGGCGAGCAGCAGATGCTGGCGATCGGCCGGGCGCTGATGGCCCGGCCCCGCCTGCTCCTGCTGGACGAGCCGTCGCTGGGCCTGGCGCCGGTCGTGGTGGACGAGGTGTTCGAGGCGATCCAGGCAGTCGCCGGGCAAGGGGTGAGCATCCTGCTGGTGGAGCAGGACGTGGAGCGCGCGCTGGACATCTCCAGCCGGGCCTATCTGCTGGTGGAGGGGCGGG
>JADGHA010000463.1 GCA_019689695.1 Micromonosporaceae bacterium
GCGCCCGACCCGCCCTTGAAGATCAGACCCTCCTCTTTGTACCAGTCCAGGATGGAGTCCATCGAGTCGTCGACGGAGAGGATGAAACACGCGGAGACCTGCTGCGGGGATTTGGTGCCGACGTTGAACCAGACCGGGGAGTTGAAGCTGAACACCTGGTGCAGCAGCATCCAGATCAGCTCGTGCTCGAAGATCTCGGCGTCCGCGGGCGTGGCGAAGTAGCCGTGCCGCTCCCCCGCCGCGCGGTATGTCTTCACCACGCGGTCGATGAGCTGCTTGAGGCTCCACTCGCGCTCCGGGGTGCCCACCGCACCGCGGAAGTACTTCGTGGTGACGATGTTCGCCGCGTTGACGCTCCAGAAGTCCGGGAACTCCACGCCCCGCTGCTCGAAGTTGACCGACCCGTCCCGCCAGTTCGTCATCACGACGTCCCGGCGCTGCCAGGTGACCTCGTCGTACGGGTGGATGCCCTCGGTGGTCCAGACCCGGGCCACGCGCAGGCCGCCGGGGGCGGACAGACTCTGCCGGGCGCCGGCCGAGCCGTCACTCCCGGGCCGGCCCTCGCCGCCCGCCCGACTTGCCTCACCTGTCGTCATGCCTTCCCCCGCCATCTCATCGGCCCCCTCTGGTTCGTGTTTCGGTCCTCACCCGGCGTCGCGGCCGGGGCACGGCTCATCCGGCCGTCCTCGCCGCCCTGGCGGCATCCTTGCCGGAGGATGTGACATTTCCGGTGCCCCGCAGCGCGGCGATCTCCCGCTCGAAGTCCTCCAGAGAGTCGAACGAGCGGTACACGCTGGCGAAGCGCAGGTAGGCCACCTCGTCCAGCTCCCGCAGCGGGCCCAGGATGGCCAGCCCCACGTCGTGGCTGGGCACCTCGGCCGCTCCACGGGCCCGGATGGTCTCCTCCACCCGCTGCGCCAGCAGGGCGATCGCGTCCTCGTCCACCGGCCGGCCCTGGCAGGCCTTGCGCACCCCGGCGATGATCTTGGAGCGGCTGAACGGCTCGGTCACCCCGCTCCGCTTCACCACGGCGAGCACCGCCTCCTCCACGGTGGTGAACCGCTTGCCGCACTCCGGGCAGGCCCGGCGACGGCGGATCAGCTGGCCGTCGTCGGCCTCGCGGGAGTCGACCACCCGGGAGTCGGCGTGCCGGCAGTACGGACACCGCATCGCCGCAACCTCCTCTCCGGCAAGGCGGCCACAGGATGCCTGTGGCCGCTGGGTGGCACGCCGCCTACGACAGGCCGATCGCCCGCCGGCACCCCCGGCACCGCGCGCGGTCGGGCTCGACGAACCCACCGCGGCACCTGGGATGTGGACGAGCTTGTGGGTATCCGACCCCAACCTGTGGACGACTTACACGCCTGTAACTACTACATGTTGGGGTTGACGTTATTCCTCCGGCCGCCGGCGCGCAAGCCGGACGCGCCAATTCACGGCCGTGTTACGGACCTCACGATGGAAACCGTGCCCGGCGGCAGTGGCCACCAGCGCGACCCGGGGGACGTCGCCGGGTCGGTCCGGCCGGACCGACAGACCGCCTCTGGATTACCGGCCCGGCAGGAGCACGCGCTGGCCGGCGTGCACCGTGTAGTCCGCCATGCGGTTCAGCCGGCGGATCTCCTCGACCGCGCGGACCGGGTCCCGGCCGGGCAGCTCCCGCTCGGCGATCGACCAGAGCGTGTCGCCCGGGCGGACCTCCGCGGTCGGCGCGTCGCCGCCGGGGCCCGCGGCCCGCGAGGCCGGGGCGGCGAGAGCCAGCCCGAGCCCGGCGACCAGGAGGAGGAAGACCAGCACCACCGCCCGACCCCGCCGGGTGAGCCGGACCCGGCCCGGCCGCCTGACCACGACTGTCCTCTCCACCGCAGACTCCGCGCGCACCGGCAACCTCCCGCGAGCGCGGCCGCCGACCCGGCGACCGGGGCGAAGATCGAACAGGAGTTCGATCGTACGGACGTACGATGGTTTACCAGAACATGCGTGCGATGTCGAGCCCCGGCCGGTGGTGACTCGCCAGAGCGCGACACGCCGCCACCAAGCTCGTACAGATGTTTGAAACTGTCGGAACCTCGCTATACGGTCATCACCACGAGCGGCACCCCACCGCTACCACAGCCGAGACCAGACACCGCGACCAGGCGAGCCAGATGGAGGAACGGGACGTGTCGACCAACGAGCGCGTGCGCCGGCAACCGAGACAACGTGCGGAGGCCGCGGGCGCCGAGCCCGGTCGGGTGCCGGGCCCGACCCGCCGTGCCGCGACCCGGCGTGCCGGCGGTCGCGCCGCCGCGACCAGGACCATCGGCGGTGGGGCCGAGCTACGGGCGGTCACTCCGATGGGCAGCACGTCCCCCGACATCTTCGCCCCCGACCTGACCGAGCGGCAGCGGCGCATCCTCGAGTTCATCCGGGCCTGGGTGGAGCGCCACGGGTACCCGCCCAGCGTGCGGGAGATCGCCGAAGCCGTCGGTCTGGTCTCCCCGTCCAGCGTCGCCTACCAGCTCAAGGAGCTGGAGAAGAAGGGCTACCTGCGGCGCGACCCGAACCGGCCGCGGGCGGTGGACGTCCGCCCGCCCGGGGAGCTGGTCGACGAGGAGGCCGCCCGGCTTCAGCGGCCGACCCCGGCGTACGTTCCGGTGGTCGGTCGGATCGCGGCCGGTGGCCCGATCCTCGCCGAGCAGGCGGTGGAGGAGGTCTTCCCGCTGCCCCGCGAGCTGGTCGGCGAGGGCACGGTGTTCCTGCTGCACGTCAAGGGCGACTCGATGATCGACGCGGCGATCTGCGACGGCGACTGGGTCGCGGTGCGCCAGCAGCCGACCGCGAACAGCGGCGAGATCGTGGCCGCGATGATCGACGGCGAGGCGACCGTGAAGACCTACCGTCGCCGCGACGGCCGCGTCTGGCTGATGCCGCAGAACCCGGCGTTCGAGCCGATCCCCGGAGAGCAGGCCACGATCCTGGGTCGGGTGGTGGCCGTCCTCCGCCGGGTCTGAGCCGCCGCGGGACGCCGCGCCGGCGACGCCGCGGGAGCGGCGGGGCTCAGTAGCGCGAGTCCCGGTCGGCGTAGTCGTACGGCGGCTCGTACCGGCTCGGCGAGCCGTACTGGGACCCGCCGCCGTACACCGTCCCGCCCTCCGGCGACCGGCGCGGGGCCCGGGGCCCCCCCACCCCCCCCCCGCCCCCCCCCCCCCGCCGC
>JADGHA010000464.1 GCA_019689695.1 Micromonosporaceae bacterium
AGAAGGATCTTGGCAGACCTCTTCTACCGAGGGCTCCACGCCGATCTCGAGCACCGTCCGATCTGGATGGCTATGCCCGTGTCGTCGCTACCGCGCCGCTATTCCTCGCTGAGATCACCTCAATGGACCAGCCGATGACCAGCCGGGAGTAGGCGTCCATCACCGCCGCGCAGTACACCTTCCCCTCCTCGGTGGGACAGGGCCAGCCGAGGCAATGCGCCCGGCTGGCGCGCGGAGCACGCTACCGGTCCAAATCGTCCAGGAGCCGCTCCATGAGCCGCTCCTCCATCACGGCCCGGCCGGCTGTGCTCATCGCCACCGCCAGCCCGGGATCCCATGGCGTCGGCGCCGGGCTGCCGGCCAGCGGCGTCCCGCGGCCCGCGGCGCTCGCGTAATCGGTGGCGGACATCCGCCAGGGCACAGCGGACGGGTAGCGCGCCAGCGCCGCCGCGGTGAGCCGTACGCCGGTCCAGTCGAAGTCGTTGCGCCACCGGATGGGCGTCCCGTCGCGAGCCGCCCGCAGCAGCGCGTGGACCGCCGCGGACGGGACACCCTCGGTACACACCAACGGTCGGGACCGTCGACCGGCGGCCGCCCGGAGCACGGCAGGGTTCTCGCAGACGAACAGCTCGTCGCAGTCGAGCACCAGCCGGTCGAGGCGAAGCTGGTACAGGGTCACCCGGAACGGGACACCGGCCGAGGCGGCCGCGGTCATCCAGTCGCCCAGCAGGCCGCCGGTGGCCGGCACGTTGAGGACCAGGACCTGGCTGGCCAGGTCATCGGGGACGATGCCGGCCAACTCCCACAGCGTCCGCTCCTCCTCTGCATTCGTCGGGACGGGGAACCGGTGCCACGCGGCCAGGGCCCGCAGCACCAGGCCGCGGAGGGTTCCCTCGGTGAGCGCCTTCGTGTCTGCCAGTACCCGCTCGGCGAAGGCCGGCAAGGGCTCGTCCCTGGCGGGCAGCGCATCGAGCACCCTGACGACGTCGCCGAACGGCAACCCGGCCCGGACCACGCGGGTGAGCGTCCCGTCCCGACGCAGCCCGTCCAGCCACTGCGCGTACCAGGGCTGGTCGCTGTGCCGGCCGGCCCGGGCGAGGGCGAGCGCGGCGTCGCGGGCGGCCGCCTCTCGCTCTCGCTCCGCCCGCCGGTCACGCACCGGCCCGAGGACGGCGGCGAGCCCGTGACCGTACGCGGCACGGAGGTGCTCGTCCAGGTCGGCCAGGCGTACCGTCAGCCGACCCACGCCGGCCGGACGGTGCACGCCGGTGATCCCGATGACGACCAGCCGCTCCGCGTCTGTGGGTGCGGCCAGCGACACGCTACCGGCGAGGCTGCCGCCGCCGCGCTCCAGGCTGCGCCGGGCCGCCGCGAGCAGCCGCCGCCAGCCCGGATCGGCCGCCAATCCCGCCGGATCACCCGACAACCCGGCCGGATCAACCATCGACCAGTGCCGCGGGGGCGCGGCGGGACTCCGGCGAGCCAAGCGCCCGGGCGAGGGTGCCGTCGAAGTCGGCGACATTGGCCGCGCCGTCCCAGACCAGCAGCACCGCGGAGACGGCATGGTCCACAGCAGAGTGGGACAGGTCGTAGTGGGCGGCGCCGGTCACCGCCGGGTGGGTGGCCCACAGGTCGTACCCGGTCATGAACAGGTCCAGGTCGAACTGTTTGGCCAGCGACATCAGCTCGCCGCGGCCGGTGTCGTCGACGCCGGCGAATGCCTCGTCCAGGCCGAGCAGCCGGGGCGCGTCCGGCCGGGCCGAGCCGAACAGCGCGTTGGCGGCGGCGAACAGCGGCAAGTGCAGCGACACGGACTGTTCCCCGCCGGAGAGCTGGCTGTGCCGGGCCCTGGTGAGTGGTTCGGTCGTACCGCCGAGGCGGTGCAGCGTGAACGCGAAGACCCGCCACTGCCGATAGTCGAGCACCTCGGCCAGCAGGTCCCGGTAGGGCTTCTCCGGCGCGACCGACCGGGCCGATCGGATCCGGGTGGCGAAGTGCCTCCGGAGCGTGGCGAGCTGGGCCGGACCCAGCCGGGCCGGATCGCGTTCGAGCAGCTTGCACACCTCCCGCTGCTCGGGGTTCAGCTCGTCGGCGAGCCGCCAGCCGACGCCGACGGTCAGCCCGGAGGACATGCGCAGGGCCCTCATCTGGGTGTCCATCGCGTCCACGAGGTCGCGGGACTCGACGGTCCGCTGGTGGATCTGCCGGGCAAGCTGCCCGAGCAGCGCGTCCTCGAAGACCCGCTGCTCCGCCTCGGTGAGCAACTGCTCCTGGTCACGCCGTTCCCGGGCGATCCGGTCGGCGAAATGGGCGACCGGGGTGAGGCCCTGCTCGTCGGCGACCCGCACGACGATGACACCGTCGTCCGTGTCCCACTCGGGACGGTGGTCCAGCCCGGCCGCCGGCAGCTGCGCCTGCAGTTCGCCGAGGGCGGTGGTGAGCCGGGTGGCGCTCTGCTTGAGCGAGGTCTCACTGGGTGCCAGCTCGCGGGTTGCCGCGAGGATCGCCTCGTGTAACGCCACCACCGCGGTGTCCAGCCCGTCGCCGTCAACGGCCGGCCAGCGCAGATCAGTCCGGCATCGGATCAGCCCGAGCAGGTCGGCATGGGCGAACGGCCGCAGCCGCAGCGCCTCGTGCCGCGCCTCGTCCACCGCCCGCTGGTACGCCTGCGCGCCAAGATCGACCCGGGTCCGCGCGCCGGCCTGTTCCTGAAGAGCGCTCTGGTACGCCGAGTTGGCCTCGGCCAGGGCCCGCTCCGCCGCGGTGATCTCTTCGGTGGTGCGGGCCACGTCCGCCAGCACCTGTGCCGCCTCGGCACCGATCGCCGCTTGCAGGGTCCGCAACTCCTCGTCCTTGGCCGCCCAGCGGGCGTGCGCGGCGCGGGCCTGCGCGCGGGCGGCCTCCAGCCGCGCCACCGCCTCCTCATGCCGGCCGGCGGCCTGCTCCGCCATCTCTCGCGCGGCCTCCGCGGCCCGGTGGGCTCCTTCCAGCCGTACGCCGACGCGGTCGAACCGGTCGATCGCGTCGACGGTGGCCTCCAGCTGGTCCACCGGCAGCGAGCGGTCGGCCACCGCGCGGCGCAGGGCCCCGTCGGCTGCGGCTCGTTCGGCGCCCGCCGCATCCAGGCGCGCCGCCGCGGCGGCGGCCCCTTCCTGCCGGACCCGCAGTCCCGCCGCGGCGCG
>JADGHA010000465.1 GCA_019689695.1 Micromonosporaceae bacterium
CCCCCGCAGAGCGCTGCCGCGCCCGTGCCGCCGCCACGGCGGCGCAGCTCCAGCGCGAGGGTGAGCACCAGCCGCGCCCCGGACATGCCGATCGGGTGGCCCAGGGCGATCGCCCCGCCGTTCACGTTGACGATCTCCGGGGAAACGCCGAGCTCCCGCGTGGAGTGCACGCCGACCGCGGCGAAGGCTTCGTTGATCTCGACCAGGTCCAGGTCGGCGACGCCGAGCCCGGCCTTGTCCAGCGCCCGCCGGATGGCGCGGGCCGGCTGGCTGTGCAGCGAGTTGTCCGGGCCGGCCACCGAGCCGTACGCGCCGATCTCGGCGATCCAGGGCAACCCCAGCTGGTCCGCCTTGGCCTTGCTCATCACCACCACGGCGCAGGCACCGTCGGACAGCGGCGAGGAGGTGCCGGCGGTGATCGTGCCGTCCGCGCCGAAGGCGGGGGGCAGCTTGGCCAGCGTCTCCACCGTGGTCTCCGGGCGGACGCCCTGGTCCTCGGCGACCGTCAGCGGGTCACCGCGGCGCTGCGGCACCTCCACCGGGATGATCTCTTCGGTGAAGACGCCGTTCTTCTGCGCGGCGGCTGCGCGCTGGTGACTGGCCGCGCCGAAGGCGTCCTGCTCGGCACGGGTGATGCCGAGGCGGGCGCTGTACCGGTCGGTCGACTCGCCCATCGCCACGTTGTCGTACGCGTCGGTCAGCCCGTCGAACGCCATGTGGTCCAGCAGGGTCACCTCGCCGTACTTGAACCCGTGCCGCGAGCGGGGCAGCAGGTGCGGGGCGTTGGTCATGGACTCCATGCCGCCGGCCACCACGATGTCGAACTCACCTGCCCGGATCAGCTGGTCGGCCAGGGCCACCGCGGTCAGGCCGGACAGGCACACCTTGTTCACGGTCAGTGCCGGAGTCGTCATCGGGATGCCGGCCCCGACCGCCGCCTGGCGCGCCGGCATCTGCCCGGCACCGGCCTGCAGCACCTGGCCCATGACCACGTACTCGACCTGGTCCGGGGCGACCCCGGCGCGGCGCAGCGCCGCGGAGATCGCCAGTGAGCCCAGCCTGGTGGCCGGAAAGTCTTTGAGGTTGCCCAGCAGCCGGCCCATCGGGGTGCGCGCACCGGCGATAATGACGGACGCCATGCCACCCGCCCTCCTTACTTAACGCTCGTTTGAGTCAGACTATCCGGTATGGCTGAGCACCTCCCCGCGGACTATGTCACAGGCATCGGGCTGCTGCGCATCGACCACGTCGGGGTCGCGGTGGCCGACCTGGACGCCGCCATCGAGCTCTACCAGCGGGTGTTCGGCATGCGCTGCGTACACGTGGAGACCAACGAGGAGCAGGGGGTCCGCGAGGCCATGCTGGCGGTCGGCCCGGAGCCCGGCGGCGGGTACCTCCAGCTGCTGGCCCCGCTGTCCGCCGAGTCCACCATCGCGAAGTTCCTCGACCGCAGGGGGCCGGGCCTGCAGCAGGTGGCGTACACAGTGGCCGATGTGGACGCCGCCGCCGCCGCGCTGCGCGAGCGCGGGGTGCGGCTGCTCTACGACCAGCCGCGGCGGGGCACCGCCGGCTCCCGGGTCAACTTCGTGCATCCCAAGGACACGGGCGGGGTACTGGTGGAGCTGGTGGAGCCAGCCGGCTGAGGGGGAAAGAGCAAAGACCGGCCAAGATCGTAACTATCGCCAATATCATAAAAGTTGACCATGTCTTCCGACCGCGACATGGCCGGTACGGTCTTGCGAACTCCAGGGGTGGGTCTGCGAGTATGTCCCAATGCCCCAGCAGCAACAGCCCTCCCTTGCGTTCTTCGACAACGCGAGCACGCAACACGACTTCACGGTCGTCCTGCGCGGATATGACCGCGCGCAGGTCGACGACTGGGTCCAGCGGCTCAACGCCGCGCTGGCCCAGTCCGAACAGGCCCGCGCCGAGGCCGAGCAGCGGATGAACGACGCGCAGCGCCGGCTGCGCCAGGCCGAGCAGCGGCTCTCCACGGTCGAGCAGAAGCTCACCGACACCAACAAGCAGCTCGAGGAGAACAGCCGGCCCACCCTCTCCGGTCTGGGCACCCGGGTCGAGCAGATCCTGCGGCTGGCCGAGGAGCAGGCGAACGATCACCGCAGCGAGGCCAAGCGGGAGGCTGAGGGGATCATCTCCGCCGCCCGGCTGGAGGCCCGGGAGATCACCGACAAGGCGCGCGCCGAGACCGCCGCCATGAAGGCCACCGCCGAACGCGAGGCGAGCAACGTGCGCACCGCTGCGGAGCGTGAGGCGGCCGAGGTACGTGTGCAGGCCCGCCGCGAGGCGGACACGCTGCGCGCCGACGCCGAGCGCGAGACCAAGCAGCTGCGCACCGCCACCGCGCACGAGGTCGCCGAGCTCAAGGCGACCGTGGAGCGAGAGGTTGCCACCCTGCGGGCGACCGCCGAGCGGGAGATCACCCAGCTGCGCGCGAAGGCGGCCCGGGAGGCCGAGGAGAAGCGCGCCGAGGCGACCAAGCTGCTCACCGACGCGCGGGACAAGCGGGACAAGGACCTGCACGCCCTCGCCCTGGAGCTGGCCGAGCGGCGGGAGAAGGCCGAGCGCGAGGAGTCCGAGCGGCACAGCGCCGCGGTGGCCGCCACCCAGAAGCTGGTCGCCGAGGCCGAGGAGCGCGCCCGCGCCGCCGAGGAGCGGGCCAAGGAGATCGAGCAGCGCGCCGAGGCGCGCCGGGTGGAGTCCGAACGGCAGGCCAACGAGACGATCGAGAAGGCCCGGGCGCTGGCGGACAAGACGCTGAGCGAGGCCCGCGCCGAGGCGCACCGGCTGGTCAGCGAGGCGCGCACCGAGGCGGAGCTGACCACGCAGCAGGCCAAGCGCGAAGTGGAGGAGCTGACCCGGCAGAAGGACGCGGTCACCGCCCAGCTCGGCCAGATGCTCTCCGGCCTGGCCGGCATCGTGCCGGGGGTGGCCCCCGCCGCCGGGGACAAGGCCGACCCCAAGAAGGGCGGCAAGAGTGGCGACGAGGCCGATCGGGTTCCGGCCGCCACATCCGGCTGATCCCCGGCCGCGATCGGCCGGGTTTACGCCTGCCGCACACGGGGCAGGGCGGCAGTAGTCGGCTGGTCGGCGGGGTCCAGCAGAAGAGCAAATCGCGTCGTGCCCCCCCCCCCCGGGGGGCGGGGGG
>JADGHA010000466.1 GCA_019689695.1 Micromonosporaceae bacterium
CGCTGGTGCTCGTCGAGCACCGGGTGGCGGAGGCGCTGCCGCTGGTCGACCGGGTGGTGGTGCTGGAGCCGGCGGGCGGCGTGCGCGCCGACGGGACCCCGGAGAAGGTCTTTGCCGAGTACGGGGAGCAGCTGGCCCGGGCCGGGGTCTGGGTGCCCGGCCAGCCGCTGCCCCGCCGCCGCGGCGGCCGGCCCGGCCCGCAGCTGCTGGCCGGTGAAGGGCTGACCTTCCGCCATCCGGCCGCCACGCATCCCGCTCTGTCCGATATGGATATAGAGGTACGCGCGGGAGAAGTGCTCGCCGTGCTCGGGCCCAACGGGTCCGGAAAGTCCACTCTGGCCCTCCTGCTCGGCGGGCTGCTCGCCCCGACCCGCGGCCGGGTGGTGGCCTCGCCGGCGCTGGCCGGTGTCGACGCCGGCACTCCCCCGCACCGCTGGCGCCCCCGGGTGCTCGCCCGGCGGATCGGCTCGGTCTTCCAGGACCCCGAGCACCAGTTCCTCACCAACAGCGTCCGCGGCGAGCTGACCCTGGGCGGTGCGTCTGATGTGGATGAGCTGCTGAGCCGGTTGCGGCTGGACAAGCTCGCCGCGGCCAACCCGTACACGCTCTCCGGCGGGGAGCAGCGGCGGCTGAGCGTGGCGACGGCGCTCGCCAACGCTCCCCAGCTGCTCGTCCTGGACGAACCGACGTTCGGCCAGGACCGGCGCACCTGGATCGAGATGGTGGACCTGCTCGCCGCGCTGCGCGACGAAGGCCGCGCCGTGGTGACGGTGACCCACGACCCTGACTTCGTCGCCGCGCTCGCCGACCGCAGCGTGACGCTCGGACGGTCGCGGTGAGGTTCGCCCCGCCGGTGGCCGACGCCACCGCCCCGCTGGCCCGCCGCAACCCGGTGGCGAAGCTGGCCGCGGCCGCGGTGCTGTCGCTCGCCCTGGTGTCCACACTCGACCCGGTGACGCCCGCGCTCGCGCTCGCCGCGGAGCTGGCCCTGCTGCCGCTGTTCGGCATGCGCCACCGGGAGCTGGCCCGGCGCGCCTGGCCGCTGCTGGTCAGCGCGCTCGGGGTGGTGGTCGGCCTGGTGCTGTTCGCCGGGGAGCGGACCGGCGAGGTCCTGGTCCCGCTGGGCCCGGTCACCGTGACCACCGGCGTCCTCACCGGCGCGCTCGCGCTCGGGCTGCGGGTGTTCGCGGTCGCCCTGCCCGGTGTCATCGTGTTCGCCACCACCGACCCGACCGATCTGGCCGACGCGCTGGTCCAGCAGCTCAAGGCGCCGCCGCGGTTCGCCATCGGGGCGCTGGCGGCGTTCCGGCTGCTGCCGCTGCTCGGCGACGAGTGGGAGATGCTCACCATGGCCCGCCGGGCCCGCGGCGTCGACCCCGGGCGCAACCCGGTGGCCCGGCTGCGCCTGTTCGCCTCGACCGCGTTCGCCTTGCTGGTCGGCGCGATCCGGCGTGGGACGCGGCTGGCGGTTGCCATGGACGCCCGGGGCTTCGGCTCGGCCGGGCTCACAAGCCAGACCGGCGAGCCCAGCCGGCCACGCCGTACCACCGCCCGGCCGCAGCGTTTCGGCCGTGCCGACACCGTGCTGGTCCTCGGGGCCGTGGCACTGTCCGGCACAGTCCTCATGCTGAGCATCGCGGTCGGAGCGTTCCGTCCCCTGCTCAGCTGACCCGCGAACCTGCCACGGGCGGGTCACCCGGTCAGGCACCGCGCCGATCTCACAGCTTCGGCGGCTCACCGTCCAGCAGCTCGTCGAGCAGAACCGCTTCGTGGCTCACATATGCCCGGTCACCGTGCTCGTCCAACCCGAGCCGGTACATGTGGACAGTCGGTTTGACACCGCGCTCCACTCGCCAGTACTGGCGGATCCCGGCACTCGCGTACTCGCGTGGCTTGACGTCCCGGTCGACCTTCTCCGAACCCCGGGAAACAACCTCCACTGCCAACCGGACAGCGGCCGGGTCGATCCATATTTCCTCATCAGGAACGGTGCGGTCAGCCACGATTAGATCGGGGCACCGGCCAGACGTCCGCTCCCTGATTTTCACACCCGACGCGGGCAGGACCTCATCATCCGTGTAGCCGTGGCTGGCCAGCCACCGCTGGATTCGGTTGACGATGACAGTGTGGCCCTTGTCTGGCGGGGCCATGACCACCAGGGTCCCTTCGTCCAGCTCGTACCGGTGGACGTCGTCAATGGCGGCCAGTGCGGCGACGTCGTCCAGGGTCAGCGGCCTCGGAGGCAACTGCGGAGGCACGAGCGGTGCCGGATCCGCTGCGGTCATGCCATCCAGCCTACTGAGCACCGTCGCCCCGGGCGCCATAAGTTGATGGTATGTAGTGATGTTACTATCGTCAAGCCTTCACCGTTGGGCTACTCGGGTGTTCGGCCGGACTGCGGGGCTAGCGAGCGTCACCCGTCCCGGGCGGGGCCACCGGATTGGGCAACGCGCCGCCGAAGCGCCGGTCGCGCTTGGCGTACAGCTCGCAGGCGTACCACAGGTGCCGGCGGTCGAAGTCCGGCCACAGCGTGTCCAGGAAGACCATCTCCGCGTACGCCGACTGCCACAGCAGGAAGTTGGACGTGCGCTGCTCGCCGGACGGGCGCAGGAACAGGTCCACGTCGGGCACCTCGGGATGGTAGAGGTACCGGGACAGCAGGCGCTCGTTGACCTTCTCCGGGCGCAGCCGGCCGGCCGCCACGTCCCGGGCGATCGCCGCGGCCGCGTCGGCGATCTCCGCCTGGCCGCCGTAGTTCACGCAGAACTGCAGGGTCAGCGTCGTGTTGTGCCGGGACATCTGCTCAGCGGTGCGCAGCTCGGAGATGACGCTCTTCCACAGCCGGCCGGGCCGGCCCGACCAGACCACCCGGACCCCGAGTTCGATCAACTGGTCCCGGCGGCGGCGGATCACGTCCCGGTTGAAGCCCATCAGGAACCGCACCTCGTCCGGCGAGCGCTTCCAGTTCTCGGTCGAGAACGCGTACGCGGACAGGTACGGGATGCCCAGCTCGATCGCGCCCTCGATGGTGTCGAACAGCGAGTACTCCCCCTGCTCGTGCCCCTTGGTCCGAGGCAGGCCGCGCTGCTTGGCCCAGCGCCCGTTGCCATCCATCACGATCGCCACGTGCCGGGGCAGGCTGTCCGGGGGCAGCGCCGGGGGG
>JADGHA010000467.1 GCA_019689695.1 Micromonosporaceae bacterium
GCGCCGGGGGGGGCGGTGGCGGGGGGGGCCCCGGCCCCCGCCCCCCCGGCCCGCGCGACCGCCGCTTTCCTCGCCGAGCTCCCACCAACCCCGGCCAGCGTCGATCGTGCGGCTAGCGGAGCAGAATATCCGATTTACCGCCACTTACCCGATGACCAACGCGGGGTTGCGGGCGGGCGGCGGCGATGACCGTCGACGTCGCGGTGGTCGGTGGCGGCGTGATCGGGCTCGCCATCGCCTGGCGGTGCGCCCGTCGTGGGTTGCGGGTGCGGGTCTACGACCCCTCGCCCGGGCAGGGCGCCTCGCGCGCCTCGGCGGGCATGCTCGCACCGGTCTCCGAGGCGTACTTCGGCGAGGCCGAGCTGACCCGGCTGCTGGTGGCGTCGGCCGACCGCTGGCCGGCGTTCCGGGCCGAGCTGGAGGCGGCCGCGGGCGTCGAGGTCGGCTACCGCGACGAGGGGACGCTGGTCGTCGCGCTCACCCCGGACGACCTGGCCGAGGCCGAGCGGCTGCGGGCGTACCAGGCGGGCCTGGGCCTGCCGATCGAGGCGCTGCGGCCCGGGCAGCTGCGCGAGCGCGAGCCGCTGCTGTCGCCGCGGCTGCGCGGCGGCGCGTACGCCGCGGCGGACCGCCAGGTCGACCCACGGCGGCTGGTCGCCGCGCTGCGCGCCGCGCTCGACGGGACGGTCGAGCCCCGGGCGGTGACCGACCTGTCCGAAGTGGATGCCGAGGTCGTGGTGGTCGCCGCAGGCTGTGGCAGCGCGGCGTTGACCGGCCTGCCGGTGCGGCCGGTGAAGGGCCAGATACTGCGGCTGCGCGCGCCCGCCGGAGCGCCGCCGGGGTTCCGGCACGTGATCCGGGGGTACGCGGACGGCCGCTCCGTCTACCTGGTGCCCAGAGCCGACGGCGAGGTGGTGGTCGGCGCGACCGCGGAGGAGCGCCGGGACTCATCCGTGACCGCGGGCGGGGTACTGGATCTGTTGCGCGCGGCGGTGGACCTGGTGCCGGAGCTGGCGGAGTACGAGCTGGCGGAGGCGGCGGTGGGGCATCGGCCAGGGACGCCGGACAACGCCCCGATCGTCGGATGGCTGGAACCCGACCGGACCGTCGTGGCGACCGGGCACTTCCGGCACGGCGTGGTGCTGACCCCGATCACGGCCGACGCAGTCGCGGATCTGGTCTGCACCGGTGAGGTCCCGTCGGTGCTCGCCCCATTCGGCCCGTCGCGCTTCGCGTCTTCCCTGGTCGACGCCGGTAGAAGCGGAGGTACGAGGTGACGGTGACGGTGAACGGCACCGGGCGCGACCTCCCGGACCGCGCGACGGTGGCGGACGCGGTGGCGGCCGTGACCGGGCAGGCGCGCGGCCTGGCGGTCGCGGTGAACGGCGAGGTCGTGCCGCGGGCGCGCTGGGCACAGACGCGGCTGCGGCCCGGCGACCGGGTCGAGGTGCTGACCGCGACGCAGGGAGGTTGACGCGTGGACGACCCGTTCATCCTCGGTGGACAGACGTTCGGCTCCCGGCTGATCCTCGGCACCGGCGGCGCGAGCAGCCTGCACTCGCTGGAGCAGGCGATCCGGGCATCCGGCACCGAGCTGGTCACCATCGCGCTGCGCCGGGTGGACGCCGCCGCCGGGCGGGACGGGAGCCTGCTCGACCTGGTCGAGCGATGCGGCGTGCGGCTGCTGCCCAACACGGCCGGCTGCTACACCGCGACCGAGGCCGTGAAGCTGGCACACCTGGCCCGCGAGGCGTTCGACACGAGCCTGATCAAGCTCGAGGTGATCGGCGACGACCGGACCCTGCTGCCGGACGCGGTGGAGCTGACCCGGGCCGCCGAGCAGCTCGTGGACGATGGCTTCACTGTCCTGCCGTACACCACCGACGACCCGGTACTCGCCCGGCGGCTCGCCGACGCCGGATGCGCCGCGGTGATGCCCGCAGGCTCCCCGATCGGCTCCGGGCTGGGCATCGCCAACCCGCACCACATCCGGCTGATCCGGCAGGCGGTCGACGTGCCGGTGATCCTCGACGCCGGCATCGGCACCGCGTCCGACGCGGCGCTCGCCATGGAGCTGGGCTGCGACGCGGTGCTGCTGGCCAGCTCGGTCACCCGGGCCGCCGACCCGGTCCGGATGGCGGCCGCGATGCGGCACGCGGTCGAGGCCGGCCGGTTGGCGGCGCGGGCCGGGCGCATCCCCCGGCGGTTCCACGCGCTGGCGTCCACGCCGGACGACGGGAGGCCGGACCTGTGACGCCCACCGGTCGCACTCTCCGGGAAAGTGCGGGTGTTGGCGATCCATTCACCCGCACCTTCGGGGAACGTGCGGGGCTCTTGGTGCTCACCGACCGGCGCCAGGCGCGCCGCAGCCTGGTCGAGGTAGTGGCGGCCGCGGTCGAGGGGGGAGCCCGCGCCGTCGTACTCCGGGAGAAGGACCTGCCGTGCCGGGAGCGGGCGGCACTGGCGGACCACCTGCGCGCCATCCTCGCCCGGGTCGGTGGCCGGCTCATCGTCGCGGGCCCGGACCCGCTCGGCGGCGACGCCGTCCACCTGGCCGCGTCCGACCCGGCGTCGACCGCCGGGCTGGTCGGCCGGTCCTGCCACCGCCCCGAAGATCTGGCACGGCTGTCCAACGAGCACTATGTGACTCTCTCGCCGGTCTTCTCCAGCCCGTCCAAGCCCGGGTACGGACCCGCTCTCGGCACCGCCGGCCTGGCGCGGATGTGCGCGCGTACGGCCACACCGGTCTTCGCGCTCGGTGGTGTCACCTCGCCCGACCAGGCGGCGGCGTGCCTGGCCGCGGGCGCCGCCGGGGTCGCCGTCATGGGGGCCGTGATGCGCGCGGCGGATCCCGCCGCGACTGTCGCGTCGCTACTCGAGCGGCTGGTGGCTGGATGACTCCGCGCGTGGCGTTGACGATCGCGGGTTCGGACTCCGGCGGTGGGGCCGGGATCCAGGCCGACCTGAAGGCGTTCGCCGCGCTGGGCGTCTACGGCGCCTCGGTGGTCACCGCGGTCACCGCGCAGAACACCCGCTCGGTGTCCGGCATCTACCCGCTGGCCGGTGCCGCGGTCCAGGCCCAGCTGTCCGCGGTGCTCGAGGACCTGCCGGTGGCCGCGCCCAACCCCGGCATGCTCGGCGTTGACCAGGTGCCCGCGGG
>JADGHA010000023.1 GCA_019689695.1 Micromonosporaceae bacterium
GAACCTTTCCGCACCTGGCGCCGGCTTCCGCCAGCTCACCCGTGGCGGTCCCGGCCACCGGCGGGACCGCCGCCGGTGGCCGCGGCGAACAGGTCCTCCTCTTCCTGGCTGATGTGCAGGCGGAGGACGGCTTCGAGGCCGTAGAGCGTGGCCAGCAGGTCGGGTTGCTGGTCGCCGCGCAGCCGACCGTCGCGGACCTGGTCCAGGTGGGCGCCGACGCGGTCGACCAGGCGGTGGATCTCCGCGTGCACGCGGCTCAGGACGGCTGTGGTGTCGGCGCTGCCGCGGGCGGCGAGGGCCGGGTAGAGCCGCTGTTCCTCCGCCGTCTCGTGCGGCAGGACCTCGTCGATCAGGCGGCGGTGGACCGACCGGAGCCGGTCCGCGTCCCCCGGCTGGTCGACCCGCTGCGCAATCGTGTCGGCGGTCTCCCTCAGCTGGGCCAGGATGTCGCGCAGGTCGCCGTGCTCGGCGGCGGCCCGGTCCAGCAGCTGCTGGGCGCCGGCGGGCAGCGGGCGGCCCCGCAAACCGCCACCCAGGGCGCGCAGGGCGTTGAGGATGACAGCCACGTCGATGCCTTCCTGCAGGAACGCACCGGCGACCGGGGGGAGCAGCCCGAGCGCGGCGGCGACCATCGCGAGCACCGCCATCCCCATCCCCGCAGCGGCGCTCTGCGCGGCGATCCGGCGCGCATGCCGGGCGATCTCCACGGCGTCGGCCAGCCGGTCCAGCCGGTCCACCGACAACACCGCGTCCGCCACGTCGGCCGCGGCCGTCGCCCCTGTGGCGCCGAGCGCCACACCCACGCCGGCGGCCGCGAGCGCGGGGGCGTCGTTGACGCCGTCGCCGACCATCACGGTCACCGCCCGCCCGGACTCCTCGCGCACCCGCTCGACCTTCTGCTCCGGGGAACAGCGCGCCACCACGTCGTCCGCGCCGACCACCCGGGCAACCTGCTCGGCCACCTCGTGCCGGTCCCCGGTGACCATGACCAGGCGGGAGAACCCGGCCGCGCGCAGCCGGCGCACCGTGGTGCGCGCGTCCGGCCGCACAGGATCGCGCAGTAGCACGACACCGGCGAGCGCCCCGTCCACGCTCACCCAGACCGTCGACAGCCCGTCCAGCTCCGCCTGCTGCCGTTGCCGCGCGGCCCAGGCCGGCAGGTCGGCGCTGTGCTGCCCGACCCGGACCAGCCGGCCGTCGACCCGGCCGCTGACGCCGCGCCCGGGTTCCTCCCTCACCTCGGTGGGGACGACCAGGTCCAGGTGACGATCGGCGGCGGCCCGCACGATTGCCGCGGCGAGCACGTGCGGCGACAGCTGCTCGACCGAGGCGGCGAGCCGCAGCAGCTCGTCGCGGTCACCGCCCGGCGCCACCGCCACCCCGGCCGCCTCGGGGCGGCCCGCGGTCAGCGTCCCGGTCTTGTCCACCAGCAGCGTCCGCGCGCGGCCCAGCAGCTCCAGCGACCCGCCGTCGCGCACCAGCATTCCGCGGCGGGCCGTGCGGGACAGCCCCGAGACGATCGCGATCGGCGTGGCCAGTAACAGGGGGCACGGCGTGGCGACCACCAGCACCGCCACGGCTCGCACGAACTGCCCGGAGACCCCCCACGCGATACCGGCCAGGGCCAGGGTGAACGGCACGAAGGCCGCGGCGTACCGGTCGGCGAGCCGCACCATCGGCGCCTTTTCCGCGTTCGCCTGCGCCGCCATCCGCACGATCCCGGCGTACGTGCTCTCCGCCGCCGTCCCGGCGGCCCGCATCCCGAACCCGACGCCGGCGTTGACCGTACCGCTGGCCAGCCGGTCCCCGGCCCGGTGCTCGACCGGCTGCGACTCCCCGGTCACCACCGATTCGTCCAGCGTCGCCGCGTCCTCCGCGATGCCGTCGACCGGAACCACTTCACCCGGGCCGACCAGGAGCCGATCATCTTTGCGCACCTGGTCGAGGTCGACCACCTGCAGCCGGCCGTCCGGGCCGCGGCGCCGGGCCGAACGAGGCGCCCGGGCCAGCAACGCGTGCAGGTCCCGGGTAGCCCGCCGCTGCGCGTAGGTCTCCAGCGTGTGCCCGGTACCCAGCATCAGCGCGACCACCGCGCCGGCCAGGTACTCCCGCACCAGCAGGGCGCTGACCAGGGCAAGGGTGGCGATCACATCCACGCCGATGCGCCCGCGCCGCAGCGACTGGACCAGCCACCGCACCGTCACCAGCAGCGTCAGCAGTGTGGTCACGGCCCAGAACGCGTGGGCGACCGGCCGCTGGCCGGCGAACCAGAACCCCCCTCCGGTGACGACCGATGCGGTCAGGGCGGCAAGCGGCCACCACTCGCGCCACTTGTGGCGCCAACCCGCGTCCGTACGCATCGCGTCACCCCCGATCGAGCGCAGCCAGCCCGCTGCCGGCCGGCGCGCCCACCACGAGCGTTCGGCAGCCGTCCGGGGCCGGTGAGGGCCGTTCGGCTCCGGACCCCCGGCTGTTGGTCCCTAGCTTTGGCCCGCCGGCGCCGGTGCGACCTGCACGGTCCGGTCGGCGGGCAACCGGGGGGTGTGCGGCGGCTCCGCGTGGCCGTAGTCGGGGATGCCCAGCCGCATCGCCAGGTACGGCCAGCCGAGAAACGACAGGGTGCGACGCAGCGTCTGTCGGCTGGCCGGCATCTCGACCGCCTCGCTGATCGGCAGCAGGCCGACGCCGAACACGGTGGCGGTCAGCCAGATCGCGGACAGCGCCTCCCCGGCGCGCAGCCAGCCGGCCGGGTCGTCGGTGTCACCGTGCAGGATCGCGTACGTGGCGGTGCGGTCGTTGTCCCCACCGATGGGCAGGCTCCCGGGGTGGGCGAAGGTGCGGCCGGCCACGTTGGTGCGCGGCGGCTGCTCGGGGATCGACTCGTCCGGTACGCCGGTGCCCTCGGCCCGCTGGCCGCCGGTCCACCTGCGCAGCTCGGCCTGGACCGCGAGGTCGCCGGCGTGCACCTCGGCCGCCTGATTGACCGCGACGGCCAGGTCGTCGACCTGCCCCTCCCGCAACGGCTGCAGGTGGACGCCCTCGTCCTCGGCGACCCTGGTGAGCCTGCTGAGCGTTTCCGGCGGGACTCTCTCCCGGGTCACCGGCCGGCGGTCGGTGACCCGGATGTCGGCGGCATGATGCAGCCGCGCCGCTTCGGGGGAGATCCCGTTGCGTTCGCCGAGGGAGATCCGAGCCAGCAGGTCCGGATCGGCGCGGTCGGGTAGCCGCGAGACGGTGGCCTGCCAGCCTTGGGCGGCGAGCGCGATCCGGGCATGGTGAAGTGCGGCTCCGCAGCTGATGGTCAGCATGCGGCCCTCCGGATCCGTCGCCGAGAGCTGCCTGCTGCGCTCGGCGTACAGCTCAAGCCGGTCCGGGTGTGCGACCCACCGCCACGGTTGCGTGTTGTGGATCGACGGCGCGGCGCCGGCCGCGGCCGCCGCGCTGGCCAGCACCTCGCCGGAGGTCTGCCCGGCAGTCATGAGCGTTCACCACCTCGTCCGCGCCCGGTCCACCTTCTGGGTGCTTTCCCCATCTTCGCCCCGGTACGCCCAAAGAGGTGCCTGCTTCGCACGGGACCTTCGGCACGGCCCGGCCCGGCGACCGGCCCTGGTGCCCCCGCCGGCGCGTGCCGAGCCTGAGACAAGGGAGGTGTGTCGAGATGATCCACTCACGCTGCTGGACGGTGGAGATCGTCATCGACGAGCACGAGGACGAGCGGCGTACCCACGCGCAGGCCCGGCTGCGCACCCAGGACCGGACCGACCTGCGCGGGGACGGGACGGCGCGGCGCCACCCGCGCGACATGGAGGTTCCGGAGATCGGCGACGAGCTGGCGGTGGCCCGCGCCCTGTCCGACCTGGCCAACCAGCTGCTGGAGGCCGCCGCCAACGACATCGGACAGGTCACCCGTCGACCGGCCCGGCTGCGCTAAGACCGGCACCGCCCGGCGGGCGAGCCGCCCCTCGGGCTGGGAGACGAGAGCAGGCGACATAAGGAGCGGCCAGATGGGCAGGAAACCTCTGGGGCCGTGGGTGGTCGCCGGCGCGGACGGCTCGGCCGACGCGCTGGCCGCGGTCGAGGTCGCCGCCGCCGAGGCGGAGATGCGCGGCCTGCGGTTGCGCGTGATCGCCACGAGTCCACGGCCGGCCAGCGCGTGTCCGGCGCCGGGCAGCGACAGCAATGGCCGGGTCGGCGTGCTCGCGGCGCGGGTCGGGGCCAACCTCGCCGCGGCCCGGGCGGCCTCCTGCGCGCACCGGGTCCGGCCCAACCTGACGGTGCGCACCATGGTCGTGGCCACCGACTTGGCCGAGGCGCTCATCCGCGAGTCGCGCACCGCCGGCCTGGTGGTGGTCGGTGGCAGGAACTCCGGCGGCGACGCCGGTCCGGGGTCGGTGTGCGCTCACGTCGCCGCCCGCGCGCACTGCCCGACCGTCGTCGTTTCATCCACTATGGACCGTACGGATGCGGCGTACCGGGCGCCGGTGGTGGTTGGGGTGTCGGCGGCCGGCAGCGACCAGGCCGCGATCGGGTTCGCCTTCGAAGAGGCACAGGTCCGCGGGTCGCCACTGTGGGCGGTGCACGTGTGGTGGCAGCTGCCCGCCGGGGTCGGCTGCGTCGACCCCTTCGGGTACACCCTGCGCGAGACGTGGGCCGCCGTGGACCGGCGGCTGGCTGGGGCGCTGGCGGGATGGGCCGGGAGGTACCCGCAGGTCCCGGTGCGGCGGCTGGCGCTGTACGACACCGACCGCGTGCGGGCGCTGCTGCGCGTGAGCGAGCACGCCGGTCTGGTCGTGCTCGATGCAAGCCGGCCCGCCACCCACGGCGTCGGGTCCCTCGGTACGGTCGCCGACGAGCTGATCCGGCGCGCCGGCTGCCCGGTGTGCGTGGTCCCGGCCGCCGGCCGGTGGTCGACACCACCGAAGCAGCGTCAGCGGCGTGTGCCCGCGGTGCCGTCCACGTTGTCGTCCAACGCTCCACCACCTCGCGTGTGACACGCCACTGTGGACCTCTCCGGCCCCGTGTCAGCCTGGGTCGCCGCCACCGTGCGCTGGGCGAGGCGGCGGTGCCGAGCGGCCTGCTCTTCGGGACCTAAGCCCCTGCTGGCCGCGGCCGTCCGCGCCCAGGCTGGAGGAGAGACAGAAGCATGGAAGGAAGACCATGAGCATTCGGGTCGCCGTCAACGGCTTCGGACGGATCGGCCGAAGCTACCTGCGCTGGGTCTGGGAGCGCGAGCTGCTCGGCAAGCAGGTCGAGGTGGTCGCGGTCAACGACGTGTGGCAGCCGGAGATGCTGGCACACCTGCTGGAGTACGACTCCACCTTCGGCCGGCTGGGCGCGCCGGTCATGCACGACGACACGGCCATCATTGTGGACGGGCACCGGGTGCGGGCGCTGCGGGAGCCCGAGCCGGCCCGCCTGCCTTGGAAGCAGCTGGGTGTGGACCTGGTCATCGAGTCCACCGGCCGGTACCGCACCCGGGACGGCGCTCAGGCCCACCTGGACGCGGGCGCGGGCCGGGTGCTGATCTCCGCACCGGCCAAGGGTGCCGACGCGACGCTCGTCTACGGCGTCAACCATGCGGTCTACCGCCCCGGACGGGACCGCATCCTGTCGGCCGCCTCCTGCACCACCAACTGCGTGGCCCCGATGGTCAAGGTGCTGCACGCGGCGTTCGGGCTGGAGCGCGGATACCTGACCACGGTGCACGCGTACACCAACGACCAGATGGTCCTCGACGCGCCGCACAAGGATCCGCGCCGCGCCCGGTCGGCGGCGGTGAACATCATCCCCACCAGCACCGGAGCGGCCAGGGCGGTCGGCCAGGTGCTGCCCGAGCTGGCCGGCCGGCTGGACGGGGTGGCGCTGCGGGTGCCGGTGGAGGACGGGTCGATCTGCGACCTTACCTGCCAGCTCGGCGAGCCGGCCTCGGCCGCTGAGGTCAACGCCGCGTTCGCCGCCGCGGCCAGGGAGGGTGACCTGCGCGGCGTGCTGCGCTACGCCGAGGCGCCGATCGTCTCCCGCGACGTGGTGGGCGATCCCGCCTCGTGCGTCTTCGACGCCGGGCTCACCCAGTCCAGCGGCACCTTGGTGAAGGTGTTCGGCTGGTACGACAACGAGCTCGGCTACACCGCGCGGCTGGTCGACCTGACCATGATGATCGCAGAGCGTGGCTGACGCAGCGGTGAGTGCCATGGAGATCCGCGAACGGGCGCCCGCAGCGGTGGTGCGCGAAGACCTGGGGGCGGGGCCCGCACTGACCCTCACGTGTGAGGTGCGCGGCCACTCCACCGTGCTGCGGGTACGAGGCACCGTCGACGCGGCACGCACCGAGCAGCTGGCCGAGGGCCTGGAGATGGCCCGGGCCATCCGTGGCCGCGGCCCGATCCTGGTCGACCTGTCCGGTGTGGACAGGCTCGGCTGGGCGGCGATGCAGTGCCTGGTCCGGGCGGTCCGGGACGCCGAGCGGTCCGGCCGTACGCTGACCCTCCAGATCTAGCGCGGCTGCTCATCCGCCGGCTCGTGCGCGCCGACGAGGTCGCGCAGCCAGTCCTGCGGATCGGGCTGAATGGGCCCTTCGCGCCGCGGCTCGTCGTCTGGTTCACGCTCGCCCGCGCCGCCAGCCGGCCGGCGGGGGCGAAGGTCCTCCCCCGGGGGCGGGTTGTGTGGCTCCAACGGCGGAAGAAGCGCCGACGCAGGACCAGGACAGGCGGGCCGAAGGGCCGTCAGCCGGCCCGCCGGGCCGGGCGTTCGCCTGCTGAGGCCACGCAATCGCGGTGGGTGAGCACCATGCGAGTGAAGCGTCCTGACCAGATCTGTGTCGGGGACCAGGTCTGGTGCTGGCATCCGCAGGGCTGGCTGACGGTGACGCAGGTTGAGCACTGCCGGTACGGCACCGCGCTGCTGCACCTGTCCGATGGGCAGACCATCGAGGCGTACGCCAACAAGATCATCCGCTAGGTCGCGGACCTGCCCGTCCCCGGCTGTGCCCGGCCCCATCCGCGTGCCGCCCGCTCGCCGGCGCGGGTGCAAGCAGGAGTTCGTCCACGCAGCGGCGGGGTGTTGGCGTGGCGGGCAGCCCGTAGCCGAGCCGGAGGATCACCTGCGCCACCTGACCACCGGCGGCGTCGGTGAGCAGGTCGCGAAGCTCGGGAATCTCCAGCGGCTGGGTCATCGGTGTGGCAGCCAGGCCGCGTACCGTGGCGGTCAGCAAGACCCGCTGCAGTGCCTCGCCGGCGCGCACCCACTGGTCACGGGTGTCGGCGGCGGTGTAGAGCAGGACGATGGTCGGCGACTGCTCGAAGCCGGTGGCGTGCCGGCCGCGGAACGGCTGGGTCAGCCCGAAGTCGCGCAGGGGCACAAGCTCCATCGCGCTCCACGGGCCGAACGCGGCCGGAGGGATGCCGTCGCGCCGTCCCGGCCGGTCCGCGGTCCAGGTCGCCAGCTCGCACCAGTACGCCGGGTCGTGCCGCCACCGGTTCTCCGCGGCGCGGACCAGCCCGAGCACCGCCCGGCGGACCTCGCTGTCGGCGACCACCAGGGTGGCGCCCTCCGCGGCGGCGGCATCCGCGAGCTCGGCCAGCACGTCGCTGGCCACGGGCACGTCGGAGAAGGGCCGCCGGTTGGTGTGCCGGTGCGGGATCGCCTGGGCCAGCAGGCGGGCGGTCGGCGGAACCGTCGTGTGTGGACCGATCGTCACCCGGGCCACGAGGTCGGGCCGGCGAAGGTCCGGCCACAGCTGCTGGATCGGCACCCGGCCGTGGGCGAGCAGGGCGACCCGCAGGTTGAATATTGCGGCGCCGACGCTGACCAGCAGCTCGCGGCCGTGCGGGTCGATGACCGGCAGCAGGCGGCGGCGGTCGGCGTAGACGTCGACGGTGCCGGGCCGGACTCCGAACAGCCACGGCTGTGTGTTGTGGATCGACGGCGCGGCGGCCGCGGCGGTCAGGCACTCCCGCAGGACCGCGCCGATGCTGCCGGCGCTCGTTGTTCCGATCACCTACTGACCATCACCCGGCTCCGGCTTGGCGGGCAGAGGCTTTCCGCCAGCCGGCGCGGGACCTTCGCCCCGGTCCGGGCCGGTGGTCCCGCCGAGCCGGGCCCGATGGCCCTGACCCGCGGCCGGTCCCCGGGGATGCGATGGAGCCGGGAAGACTGTCGAGAGGAGAGCGGTCATGTCAACGATCACCCGGTTCCGGGGCGGGGCGTTGGCGCCCTTCGACTGGTCGAGCCTGTCCTGGTTCCCGCTGTTCGCGCCGGCCATCCGCGTCGAGGACTACCTCGAAGGCGACCGGTACGTGGTACGCGCGGAGCTGCCTGGCATCGACCCGGCCAAGGACGTCACGATTTCGTACTCCGGCGGAGCGTTGAAGCTGGAGGTGGAGCGGGCCGAGTCGCGCAAGGACCGGATGCACTCCGAGTTCCACTACGGCTCGTTCACCCGGGTCCTGTCGCTGCCGTCCGGCGCCAAGGAGGACACCATCGCCGCCACCTACAAGGACGGGATCCTGGAGATCACGGTCCAGGTCGCCGAGCCGGCGCCGGCTGTCAAGACCATCCCGGTGGCGGTCGGCAACGGCACCAAGGGCTGACCGCCGCCGGTGTCGTCGGGGGGACCGGCGGTGGCCGGACCCCCGACGCCGCGCCGAATGGAAGGCAGGACGACATGATCGTCACAACCTACGACCTGCTGGCCGCGCACCCGTTCCTGGCCGGGCTGAGCCGGCCGCAACTGAGCGTGCTGTCGGCCTGGGGCAACCGCTCGGTCTTCCACGCCGGAACGGCAGTCTTCGCCGAAGGCGGCCGGGCCACCCGGTTCTGGCTGATCCGCACCGGCCACGTCAGCCTCGTCACCCGCCTGCCCGGCCGCGGCGACGTAGTCGTCGACACGCTCGGACCGGGCGCCGTCCTCGGCTGGTCGTGGCTGTTCGAACCGTACCGCTGGCACTTCGGCGCGGTGGCGGTGGAGGAGACGCTGACCGTGGAGATGGACGGCGCGGGCGTGCGGCGGCTCTGCGCCGAGGATCCGGAACTGGGCTACGAGCTCACCCGCAGGTTCATGGCGGTCGTGGTGGACCGGTTGCAAGCGACCCGGATGCGGCTGCTCGACGTGCCTGCGACGCCGTCTGGAGCCTGCTGACCCGGCGGCTGGTGCGGCCACGCTGTCAGGCGCCGACGACCTTCAGTAAGTAGTAGACGGCGAAAGCCGGCCATACCAGGGCCTTGAGGACGCCCAGGACTCCTGGCCAGAAGCCGTCCGCTTGCTGGATGTAGTAGACCAGCGCGCCGATGAGGCCCAGACCGTACGCCGCGCTCCCGCCGCCCGCGCCGCGGCCTGCTCGCTCCCGCCTGTCCTTGTCCGCCATACGAACGATCCTCCCCGGTCGCCTGCCGTCCGGGTGCCGTGCCCGGCACCCGCCGGGATGCGCCGCATCGTGCGGCGGTCCCGCAGGTTTCAGTGTTCCGCCGCTCGCCACGGGCGGTCACGGGCAACAGCCACGTCTGGCCGGGACTTGTGGCCCGAACCGGGCCGGCGCCTGTCGCCGGCCTATTCGGGGATGGCCGCCTCGTACTGGTCATGGCGCGCCCACAGCTGCACCCATTCGTCGTGGCTGAGCTCCCGGCCGCTCGCCGCGATCTCGGCCAGCTCCTCGAAGTACGCCTCGCGGGGCCCGCCGGGCGCGAAGAGGATGAGCATGCTGGCCGGCGCGCCGGAATTGTTGGCGAAGGAGTGGATCCCGCCGGGCGGGACGTAGAAGTAGTCGCCGGGCGTGGCGTCGACCCACTTGTCTCCATTGTAGAGGGAGACGGTGCCGTCGAGGATGTAGAACGACTCGGCCATGGTGCGGTGGAAGTGCCCGGCGGACCGGCCGCCGGCGGGCGGCACGGCGGCCAGGTCCCAGCGGTAGAGGCCGAAGGCCCCGCCGGTGGTCTCCCCGGTGGCGAGGTAGCTCACCCTGGACCTGGCTCCGATCGCGAGGTCGGGTGGGAGGCCCGCGCGGCGCAGGCTGGCGCTGATCGCTGGCTGTGGGGCGATGTACTGCTGGGGTGGGTAGCTCACGGTGGCGTTCCTCGCGGACAAGGGGCTTCGGGTCCGCCCGCCACCCTACCGGCCGATTGGTCACCTGGCGTGGTCCAATTGCGACCAGATCGAATGGGCCACTCGCGCCCGGGCGGCCGCACCTATAGTCGGGACATGCCAAAGATCGCCACAGTCGACCGGGTCGACCGCGAGCGGTTGATCGCCTTCATCCGCCCGCGCCACCGCCTGGTGCTGCTGACCACGCGCCGCGACGGGCGGCCGCAGGTCTCGCCGGTGACCGGCGGCGTCGACGCCCAGGGGCGCATCGTCATCTCCACCTACCCCGACCGGGCGAAGGCCGTGAACCTCCGGCGCAACCCGGCCGCGACCGTGCTCGTCCAGTCCGACGACTGGGACGGCCCGTACGTCCAGGTCGACGGTACCGCCGAGGTACTGGACATGCCCGCACGAAAGACCGAGGACGCCCTGGTCGAGTACTACCGGTGCATCTCGGGGGAGCACCCCGACTGGACCGAGTACCGGGAGGCGATGCGCCGGCAGGGCAAGTCGCTGATCCGCATCACGATCGACTCGTGGGGACCCATCGCGACCGGGGGCTTCCCGGCCGACCGGGCGCCCCGGGCGTGACGGCGCCAGGCGCAGCCCGGGTGGCGGCCAGCGGCGACCCGTGATCGGTGGGACCATGGGCGCATGACGGCGTGGCGGGATGTCGAACAGGCAGAGCCGGACTTCGCGCGGCGTGTGCGGGCGTTGTTCGACGCCGGCAGGCACAAGACGATCGCGACGCTGCGAGCCGACGGCTCGCCGCGGATCTCTGGCATCGAAGCGGTCTTCGAGGACGGCGAGCTGGTCTTCGGGTCGATGCCGGACGCGCGCAAGGGCACCGACCTGCGCCGGGATCCCCGGTTCGCCCTGCACAGCGCGACCATCGACCCGGTGGAGGGCGCGGAGGCGCAGTGGCCGGGTGAGGCGAAGATCGCCGGCCGGGCGGTCGTGGCCGGTCCGGCCACCGGGGGACCGGGCGGCGACCGCTTTCACGCCGACATCACCGAGGTCGTGCACACCCACCTGGACGCCGAGGCGAGGCGGCTCGTGATCGAGTGGTGGACACCCGGGCGCGGGCTGCGCCGGGTCGAGCGCGCGTGAGGCGCTGGCCGGAACCGGCGGCAGCCGAGCCGGCGCGGCAATGACCTCACCCTCTACATGAGAGAGTGGCGTGTGGACGCTCGGCCAGGATCCACGCCACCATCACGACCACCGCGCGGTCCTGGCGGCCAGGCTCTGGTACGGCATGCCCGCCACGGCCGGCCGCCGTCGCCCCGACGCAACTGTCCGTCTACTGGGCTGCGGCCCCCACGTACTCGGCCAGATGCTGGCCGGTGAGGGTGGAGCGGGCGGCGACGAGGTCGGCGGGGGTGCCCTCGAAGACGATCCGGCCGCCGTCATGGCCGGCGCCGGGGCCGAGGTCGATGATCCAGTCGGCGTGCGCCATGACCGCCTGGTTGTGCTCGATGACGATGACCGACTTGCCGGCGTCGACGAGCCGGTCGAGCAGGCCGAGCAGTTGCTCCACATCGGCGAGGTGCAGGCCGGTGGTCGGCTCGTCGAGGACGTAGACGCCGCCCTCGTCGGCCATGTGGGTGGCCAGCTTCAGCCGCTGCCGCTCCCCGCCGGACAGCGTGGTGAGGGGCTGGCCCAGCGTGAGGTAGCCGAGCCCGACGTCGGCGAGCCGGCCGAGGATGGCCCGCGCGGCCGGCGTGCGGGCCTCGCCAGCGCCGAAGAACTCCAGCGCCTCGGTCACCGACATCGCCAGCACCTGCGCGATGTCGTACCCGCCGAGCCGGTACTCCAGGACAGATGCCTGGAAGCGCCGCCCTTCGCACTCCTCGCACGTGGTGGTGACGCCGGCCATCATGGCCAGGTCGGTGTAGATGACGCCGGCGCCGTTGCACGTGGGGCAGGCGCCCTCGGAGTTGGCGCTGAACAGCGCCGGCTTGACGCCATTGGCCTTGGCGAACGCCTTGCGGATCGGGTCGAGCAGCCCGGTGTAGGTGGCCGGGTTGCTGCGCCGGGAGCCCTTGATGCCGCCCTGGTCGATCGTCACCACGCCGGCGTCGGCCGGGATCGACCCCACCAGCGAGCTCTTGCCGGAGCCGGCGACGCCGGTGACCACACACAGGACTCCGAGCGGGATGTCGACGTCGACGCCGCGTAGGTTGTGCGTGGTGGCGCCGCGGATCTCCAGCGCGCCGGTCGGCTTGCGGGTGTCCGGCTTGAGGGTGGCCCGGTAGGACAGGTGGCGGCCGGTGAGGGTGCCGCTGGCCCGCAGCCCGTCGACGGTGCCCGCGTAGCAGACGACGCCGCCCGCCGTGCCGGCGCCGGGGCCGAGGTCGACGACATGGTCGGCGATGGCGATCGTCTCCGGCTCGTGCTCCACGACCAGGACGGTGTTGCCCTTGTCCCGCAACCGCAGCAGCAGCTCGTTCATCCGCTGGATGTCGTGCGGGTGCAGGCCCGTGGTGGGTTCGTCGAAGACATAGGTGATGTCGGTGAGCGCCGAGTTGAGGTGGCGGACCATCTTGGTGCGCTGCGCCTCGCCGCCGGAGAGCGTGCCGGAGGGCCGGTCCAGCGACAGGTAGCCCAGCCCGATCTCCACGAACGAGTCCAGCGTCTGCAGCAGCGCCGTGAGCAGCGGGGCGACCGAGGGCTCGGCCAGCTCGCGTACCCACGCGGCGAGGTCGCGGATCTCCATCGCACAGGCGTCCGCGATGCTGATCCCCTTGATCTTGGAGGATCGGGCGGCCTCGCTCAGCCGGGTGCCGTCGCAGTCGGGGCAGGTGGTGAAGGTGACCGCCCGCTCCACGAACGCCCGGATGTGCGGCTGCATCGCCGCCACGTCCTTGGCGAGGAAAGACTTCTGGATCCGCGGGATCAGACCCTCGTAGGTGATGTTGATCCCGTCCACCTTGATCTTGGTCGGCTCCTTGTAGAGCAGGTCGTGCAGTTCCTTCTTGGTGAACTTGCGGATCGGCTTGTCCATGTCGAAGAAGCCGCAGCCGCGGAAGATGCGTCCGTACCAGCCGTCCATGCTGTAGCCGGGGATGGTGAGGGCTCCCTCGTTGAGCGACCGGCTGTCGTCGTACAGCTGGGACAGGTCGAAGTCGGTGACCGAGCCCATGCCCTCGCAGTTCGGGCACATGCCGCCGAGGCGGGTGAAGGTGGCCTTCTCGGCCTTCGTCCTGGCGCCGCGCTCGACGGTGATGGCCCCGCTCGCCCGGACCGTGGGAACGTTGAACGAGTACGCGTTGGGCGGCCCGATGTGCGGCTGCCCGAGCCGGCTGAACAGGATGCGCAGCATCGCGTTGGCGTCGGTGGCCGTGCCGACCGTGGAGCGGGGGTTGGCGCCCATCCGCTCCTGGTCGACGATGATCGCCGTGGTCAGCCCGTCGAGCACATCGACCTCGGGCCGGGCCAGCGTCGGCATGAACCCCTGCACGAAGGCGCTGTAGGTCTCGTTGATCAGCCGCTGCGACTCCGCCGCGATGGTGTCGAACACCAGCGAACTCTTGCCCGAGCCGGAGACGCCGGTGAACACGGTCAGCCTTCGCTTCGGGATCTCCAGGTCGATGCCCTTGAGATTGTTCTCCCGCGCCCCGTACACGCGGATCCGGTCGTGGCTGTCGGCGGCCGGCAGTGCAGGGGACTTGGTGTTCATCTTCGTACTCATCGTGTCTCCATCCGTCCTCGGCCCCGGTCGGCCGCGGGGGTCTCCGGCGGCGTCGGACTGCCCGATCCAACCTACGCTTCGAGCGGCGCTTCGATCATCCATCACCACAGCCGGACCCCACTTCGCCCTCGGTCGAGGACACGTCGGGGCCCGGCTGCGGCCCGACCGGGTCATCGGTCCTGAATCAGCCCGAGCACGTTGCCGTCCGGATCGGTCACGGTGGCCACCAAACGGCCGCCACCCACGTCGCGTACCGGCTCGTTCACGGTCGCGCCCGCCGCGGTCACTTCGGCCAGCTTCGCCTCGATGTCCGCAACGTGCCAGTACGCCACCGGCGAGGTCATGGCCTGCGGCCCGCCACCGGGCACCAACCCGATCTGCTGGCCCGCCGCCTCGAAGCCGACGTACGTCGAATCAGTCTGCGGCGGCACGCCCAGCAGCGCCGCGTACACCGCCTTGGCCGTCGCCACATCCGACACCGGATGCAGCACCGTCTTGATTCCCTGGGTGGGAGAACCGAACATGATCAACTCCTTACGGTCGTGGGTCGTACCGACCCGCTGTGTTCGACTGCCGCCGCGAACGGCGGCTGCTGACGGCTCTGCCTGCGGTCCCGCCGGGCGTACCGCAGGGCGGCCCCGACAGCCAGGCCCAGCGCGATCGTGAGCAGCGCGGAGACCAGCATGGTGTGCCTGCCGCCGATGGCGCCGACGATCGGACCGCCCACCAGCGTGCCCAGCGCGGTGGCCGGGGTGGTCAGTGCGGTGCGGACGGCCAGCACCCGGCTGAGCGCCTGCGGCGGAGTGCTGCGCTGGAACAGCGCGGTGCAGATCGCGGTGAACGGGCCGTAGATCAGGCCGCCGACAGCGAAGCCGACCAACCCGGGCGCGACGGCATCGGTCAGCCCGAGGGGCAGCAGGGCGGCTCCCCAGCCGGCGATGATGCCCGCCACCACGGGCCAGGGCGGGCGGTTGCGCAGCAGCGCCGCCCCGAGGGCGCCGACCGCCGCGCCGATGCCGAACACGGCCCAGAAGAGACCGAGCAGGCCGGGGGAGCCATGCAGCTCGTGCGCGACGTGGACCGGCAGAGCCACCTCGACCGGGCCGTAGAGGAAGAAAAAGACGCACGTCACTGCGATCAATCCGAGCAGGGCCGGCCGGTCCAGAATCGTGCGCCACCCACCGCGCGCGGGTGCAGCCGGCGCCGCCACCCCGACGGCGGCGGCGTGCCGGGCGGAGACCGCCCAGCCGGCCGACGCCAGGACCGCGAAGCTCCCCGCGTCGACCGCGATCACCCATCCCGGACCGGTCACGGCCGTTATCCAGCCGGCCAGCGCGGGGCCGACCACGACCGCCGCCTGTGTGAACGTGGACAGCAGCGCGTTGCCGGCCACCCGGTCCTCCTCCGGCAGCAGCTCCGCGATGAGGGTGTACGACCCTGCGTTGCCCCACGCGTGCAGCAGCGAGGAGACCGCCAGCAACGCCACGTACCCGACCGGGTTCAGCAGTCCGCCCACCGCCAGTGCCGCGACGACACCCAGGGCGGCGGCTCGCAGCGAGGCGTCCGCCGCCACCAGCCGCGCGGCGCTCAGGCCGCGCACCAGCCGGGCGAGCAGGGCCGCGCCGAGCGTGGCCGGCAGCGCGTACGCCGCCACCGCCAGTCCGGTCCACACCCCGGCCTGGCCGGGTGGCGCGATCTGGACGGCGAGCCACGCGACCGCGACCATGCTCATGCCGTCGCCGAGGGCGGAGACCAGCATGCCGGGCAGGAGCCGGCGCAGCACCGGATGATTCAGCAGCCGGCCGAGGGATCCGGCCCAGGATCCCGCACCAGACCGCACCTCGCTCATCCTTCCCGCTCCCTTACCTGTGCCGCTGTCGATGATTTGAGCCTTGCCGGACGATGGCGGCCGAAGCCGCGCCGGGTGTGTGCCCCCTTCCGGGGCCACGCGCCGGCGCGTTCCGCCGGTGCTCGTCGGCCGCTCAGCTGACCGCCCTGGTCACCAGGGCGGCGATTCGTGCCTCGTCGGCGGGCGTCAGCCGGGTCAGGGCGAAGGCGGTCGGCCACATGGTGCCCTCGTCGAGGCGCGCGCTGTCGTTGAAACCGAACGTCGCGTACCGCGTCGTGAACTTCGCCGCTGGCTGGAAGAAGCAGACGGTCCGGCCGTCCTTGGCATACGCGGGCATGCCGTACCAGAGCCTGGGGGACAGGACCGGCGCGGTGGTCTTGACGATGGCGTGGATCCGCTCGGCCATGGTGCGGTCCGGCTCCGGCATCTCGGCGATCCTGGCGAGGACCTCGCCCTCCCCGTCCGCCTTCGCGCCAGGGCCGCGACGCGCGGCCGCCTTCATCTCCCGGGCCCGCTCCTTCATCGCGGCCCGTTCCTCTTCGGTGAACCCCGGTGTCGCCTTCCCGGCCGCGACAGCGCGCTGGGCTGACCTGTTGCTTTCCTTCATCGCAGCTGTCCTTCCGTGCGGAGCAGTTCGGGTTGCCACCTGGCGGCGAAGGAGCTGACCGCTGACCGCGGTGTGCGGTCCTCGCGATGACACATCCCGTCTTCGCCTGTGCCCACAGCATTGCCGCCGCAGCGCGGGGCCGGATCCGTGGCGGCCACGGAGATGTCTACGGATCCAGGTACGCACCACCCGGTCGGGCTCCTGACCGCAGCCGCACCCGCCGAGCACGGAGAATGGGCCCCGTGGTGGCGACGGCGGAGATCTCAGCCCGGGAAGCCGAGGTGCTGGCGCTGATCGGCGAGCATCTCAGCAATGCCGAGATCGCCGCGCGGCTGTTCATCTCGACGCGCACCGTGGAGAGCCACGTCTCATCCCTGCTGCGCAAGCTGCAGGCGCCGGACCGCCGGTCCCTGGCGCAGCGGGCGGCCGAGCGGGCTCGGGCCGGTCGCACCCCGGCGCCGGTGCTGCCGGTGCCGTTGACGTCGTTCGTCGGCCGGGTGCGGGAGCGGGCCGAGCTGACCGAGATGATCAAGGCGCACCGGCAGGTGACCGCGGTCGGCCCCGGCGGGGTGGGCAAGACCCGGCTCGCGCTGGCGGTGGCCGCGGAGGCGGCCGGTGAGGCCCCCGACGGGGTGTGGTTCGTCGACCTGGTCCCGACCACCGACCCGGGCATGGTCACGACCGCGGTCGCCGGCGCGCTCGGCCTCGGCGAGCAGCCCGGGCGCGGCATGGCCGAGTCGGTGGTGGCCGCGCTGGCCGACCGGCGCGCCCTGCTGGTGCTGGACAACTGCGAGCACGTGCGGGACGGGGTGGCCCCGTTCCTCGAACGCCTGCTCGCGGCCTGCCCTCACCTGCGGGTGCTGGCGACCAGCCGGGCCCGGCTGATGGTGCCGTACGAGCGGGTGTACCAGGTGCCGCCGCTGTCGCTGGCCGGCGATGGCGAGTCGGACGCGGTCGCGCTGTTCCTGGACCGGGCGGCGGCGGTGGGCTGGCAGCCGGCGGTTGCGGCCAGGTCCGGCCGGCAGGGCCCGGCTGAGCGTGCCGTGCGCGGTCGCATCGCTGCCGTGTGTGAGCGGCTGGACGGGGTGGCGCTGGCGATCGAGCTGGCCGCCGCCCGGCTGCCCGGTCTCGGGCTGGACGGCCTCACCGCCGCCCTGTCCGACCCGCTGCGGATCCTCGCCGGCGGCTCCCGCGCCGACGACCGGCACCGCTCGGTGCGGACGGCGCTGGACTGGAGCCACGCCCTCCTGGAGCCGGCCGACCGGATGCTGCTGCGCCGGGTGTCGGTGTTCGTGGCACCGTTCACCGTCGAGGCGGCGGCCGAGGTGGCCGGGTCCGATGCCGGCGTCGTGGCCGAAGGGTTGGCCCGGTTCGCCGAGCAGAGCCTGCTGCTGGTGACGGCCACGCCGGGCGGGACCGGCTACCGGGCGCTGGAGACCATCCGCCAGTACGGGATGGAACGGCTCGCCGAGGCCGGCGAGCTGGTGGACACCCGGACCCGGCACCTTCGCTGGTGCCTCGCCACCGCCGCCGACCTGGCGGTGGTGGGCCAGGACTGGCGTGCCCGGTTCGATTCGGCCGCGGACGACCTCCGGGCCGCCCTGGCGTGGGCGGCCGACCGGCCGGATCTGCGCGTGGACGCGCACCGTCTCGCCAGGCACCTGGCAGACCTGACCTTCACCCGCACCCTGGTCGGCGAGTCGCAGCAGCGCTACGAGCAGGCGGCCACCCTCGCGGGCGAGCCGGCCACGGCCGCGGCGATGCTGCGCACCGCCGCGG
>JADGHA010000468.1 GCA_019689695.1 Micromonosporaceae bacterium
CGCTGGCTCGGCCCGGAGAAGGGCGTCATCCACATGGCCACCGGCGCGCTGGTCAATGCCGTCTGGGACCTGCGCGCCAAGCTGGCCGGCAAGCCGATGTGGCGGCTGCTCGCCGAGATGCCCGCCGAGGAGCTGGCCTCGTGCGTCGACTTCCGGCACATCACCGACGCGCTCAGCTACGACGAGGCGGTCACCATGCTCGCCGACGGGGAGAAGGGCATGCCGGACCGCCTCGCCGAACTGGAGCGCGAGGGCTTCCCGGCGTACACCACCTCGGTCGGCTGGCTCGGTTACCCGGACGAGAAGGTGCGGGCGCTCAGCCGCCAGGCGTACGCCGAAGGCTGGCGGGCGGTGAAGATGAAGGTCGGCGGGCCGATCGAGGACGACGTGCGGCGCGCCCGGATCATCCGCGAGCAGATCGGACCGGACGCGCTGCTGATGATGGACGCCAACCAGGTGTGGGACGTGGACGAGGCGATCGAGAAGATGTCCCGCCTGGCCGAGTTCCGGCCGTACTGGATCGAGGAACCCACGCACGCGGACGATGTGCTGGGCCACGCGCGGATCGCGGCCGCGGTCGCGCCGATCCGGGTGGCCACCGGTGAGGTCGCCGCCAACCGGGTCATCTTCAAGCAGCTGCTGCAGGCCGGCGCGATCGGCATCTGCCAGGTCGACGCCTGCCGGATGGGCGGTGTCAACGAGGTCGTCGCGGTGCTGCTCATGGCGGCGAAGTTCGGGGTGCCGGTGTGCCCGCACGCCGGCGGCGTCGGCCTGTGCGAGTACGTCCAGCATCTGTCCATCTTCGACTACCTGCGGCTGGGCAGGTCGCTGGACGGGCGCATGGTGGAGTACGTGGACCACCTGCACGAGCACTTCGTGGACCCGGTGCGGGTCAAGGGCGGCCGCTACCAGGTGCCCACGGCGCCCGGGTACAGCGTCACCATGAAGCCGTCGTCGGTCGCCGAGTACTCCTTCCCGGACGGGCCGGTATGGAAGGGCTGGGCGGAAGCGTGACCCTTCGGCTCAGCCTGGGCACCCTGCGCCAGATCCCGGTCGAGGCGCGGCCGCGCGTCCGCCCCGGGACGGTCCCGGCCGGAATCCTCCACCTCGGACTCGGCGCCTTCCACCGGGCCCATCAGGCCGTATACACCGAGGACGCGATGGCGGAGGCCGGTGGGGACTGGGGCATCGTCGCGGTGGCTCCGCGCCGGGCGGAGCTGGTGGACGTGCTCACCGCCCAGGACAGGCTGTTCAGCGTGACCAGCCTGTCCGGCGAAAGCGCCCAGATCCGCGTGGTCGGCTCGCTGGCCGGGGTGCGGCACGCGCCGAGCGATCCTGGCGCGGTGGTGGGCCTGTTCGCCGACCCGGCCATCCGGGTGGTCACCCTCACGGTCACCGAGAAGGCGTACCGGATGGATCCGGCCAGCGGCCGGCTGATAACCGACGAGGAGGTGATGGCCGACCTCACCACCGACCGTCCACCGCGGACGGTCCCGGGACTGCTGGTCCGCGGGCTGCTGGCCCGGGCCCGCGCCGACGCGGGTCCGATCGCGCTGGTCAGCTGCGACAACCTGCCGACCAACGGGAAGCGGCTGCGCGGCCTGGTCGAGCAGGCGCTCGGCGAGGTGCCGGACGGGGTGAGCTTCCCGGGCACCATGGTGGACCGGATCGTGCCGGCGACCACCGAGGAGACGCTGGCCCGGGCGCGCGCCGCGCTGGGCGTGACCGACCTCGCCGCGGTGGCCGCCGAGCCGTACCGGCAGTGGGTCATCGAGGACGTGTTCCCGGCCGGGCGGCCGGCCTGGGAGCGGGCCGGTGCGGTGCTGACCCGCGACGTCGAGCCGTGGGAGCGGCTGAAGCTGCGGGCGCTCAACGGCGTGCACTCCGCGCTGGCGTACCTCGGGGCGCTCGCCGGCTGTCGGACGATCGCCGCGGCGCTCCGGCTGCCCGGCATGCGGCCGATGCTGGAGCGGTTCATCGCCGAGGACATCGCCCCGAGCTTCACCCCGCCGCCCGGCGTGTCGGTGGTGGAGTACGGCCAGTCGGTGCTGGAGCGGTTCGCCAACCCGGTCATCGAGCACCGCACCCTGCAGGTCGCCATGGACGGCTCGCAGAAGCTGCCCCAGCGCGTGCTGCACACGCTGATGGACCGGCGCTCGGCCGGCGCGGAGCCCCGGTGGGGGGCGCTGGTCGTGGCGGCATGGATGCGGTTCGCCGGCGGCCGTGCCGACGACGGCCGGGCACTGCCGCTGGACGATCCGCTCGCCGGGGCCATCCGGGCGGCGCTGGCGGGCACCGGCGGCAAGCCGGCCGAAGTGGTCGCCGCGCTCTTCGGCCTGGAATCGGTATTTCCGGCCGAGATCGCCGGCGACGTGGTGATGCGGGACCTGGTCGAGGAGTGGCTCACCGCGCTGGACCGGCACGGCGTGGCGGGCACCCTGGCGACGGTCGAGGGGTAGGCGCACCGTGTCCAAGGTGGATGCCGGATCCGCAGGGCCGGAAGGCCGGACCGCTACGGTGGCCCTGGTGGGGGCCAACGGGCACGGCCTCTGGCACCGTCGGGCCATCGCGCGGCTGCAGGAGGCCGGTCGCCTGCGGCTGGTGGGGCTGTGTGACGTACGTCCGATCGAGCCCGCCCCCGGCGCCGCGATTCCCGACGGGGTCGGGCTGTTCACCGACCACCGGGAGATGCTGCGCGCGGTCCGCCCGGACATCGCGGTCATCTGCACGCCGCCGCACACCCACCTCGACCTCGCCACGGACGCGCTGCGCGCCGGCTGCGACATCCTGCTGGAGAAGCCACCGGTGCTGTCCCTCGGCGAGCACCGCCGCCTCGCCGCGGTGGTGGCCGCGACCGGCCGGGCCTGCCAGGTGGGCTTCCAGGCGCTGGGCTCGGCCGCGCTGGCCCGCCTGGTCGACGCGATCAGGGCCGGTCGGCTCGGCACGGTCACGGCGATCGGCGCGGCCGGCTCGTGGCAGCGTGACGACGCGTACTACCAGCGTTCACCGTGGGCGGGCAGGCGCCGCCTGGCCGGACGCCCGGTGCTCGACGGCGCGGTCGCCAACCCGTTCGCGCACGCGCTGATGCAGAGCCTGGCCGTGGCGCAGGCGGCCACCGACAAGTGGGATCCGCGGGCCGTCGAGGTCGAGCGCTACCGG